>JACQQF010000070.1 GCA_016207095.1 Candidatus Methylomirabilota bacterium
GGTAGCGATGCCACAGACGCCGCACATCGAAAAGCACTTCACTGGCAGCGAGATCGTCAGGGATATCGTCATCGGGATGTCGGATGGGTTGACGGTACCCTTTGCGCTTGCGGCGGGGCTTACCGGCGCCGTGGCCTCCACCGGCATCATTGTCACCGCCGGCCTGGCCGAGATCGCGGCCGGTTCCATCGCCATGGGCCTGGGCGGCTACCTCGCGGCCAGAAACGACGCGGAACACTACGCCGCAGAGCGGGCGCGCGAGCAACTGGAAGTGAGTGAGAAACCTGCGCAAGAGACGGTGGAGGTGATGGAGGTGTTTCGTGCCTATGGGTTGACAGACGAGGAAAGCGCGCCGGTCGTTCAGGCGCTATGCAAACGCCCGGAAGCCTGGATCGATTTCATGATGCGATTTGAGTTGGGCCTCGACAAGCCCGATCCGAAGCGCACCCTCACCAGCGCGCTCACGATCGGCGGCGCCTACGTCGCCGGGGGTTTCATCCCGCTGGGGCCGTATATTGTGCTCTCCGCCACGGAGACCGCGCTGATGTTCTCTGTGGTGGTTACGCTTATCGCGTTGGCTGCTTTCGGCTACCTGAAAGGCCGCTTCACAGGAACGGCGCCTGCACGAGGTGCGCTGCAGACCGTGCTGATCGGCGGCGTCGCCGCGGCCGCGGCCTTCGCTATCGCGAGAGCGATTTCGTAGGGACGGATGTGCCTCACACCCGTCGGTGAGCCGGAGCTGGAATAGGCTCAGCGCCTTCGATTCAGCCGGGCTCAAGGTCTGCGGAAGGCCCCGGATGTCACAGCGGACGTCGCGGTGCCATGCTGGATGCGCAGCTTCCGCACGGCTGGTCCCGGATTCCGACGGCCCGGCCTGGCGTGTCCCCTCAGTACTCAAAGAGGCATCCTCCCCAGGTGAACCCGCTCCCGAATCCGAGCAGCAAGATCCGGTGCCCTCGGCGGATCTTGCCCGAAGCCATCGCTTCCGACAGAGCGATAGGGATCGAGGCCGCCGATGTATTGCCGACCCTGCTGATGTTCTTCAGGACCCTTTCCGCAGGCACCCCGAGGGCACGCTCCAGGGCAGTGAGGAGGTGCAGGTTTGCTTGGTGAGGGACGATCCAATCCACTTGGCCCAGCGTGAGCCCTGCGCGCTCCACGGCCGCGCGGCCGGCTTGGGCCAGCTTGCGACTGGCATGGAGGATGAGATTCTTGCCCTCCATGACAGGGAAGCAGCGCCCCGATTGGATGTCCTCGGGCGTCAGCCGGTGCGGTGGCAGAGAGGCCCCGGGGGCCTCCATCCATAGCTCCCTGGCGAAGCGGCCGTCGGCAAATAGCTCCACCACGAAGGGGCGCTGGCCGCCCTCGGCACGCTGGGAGAGGACCATCGCTCCGGCGCCGTCGCCGAAGAGCATGCTCACCTCCCGTCCTCGGGCCGAGAGGTCGAGGCCGGTCGAGTGGAGTTCCGACCCGACCAGCAGCACGTGTGCGTACCGCCCGCTGAGGAGGAAGCCCTGCGCCACGCCGAGGCCGTAGAGGAACCCGCTGCACTGGGCGTGAAGATCGAACGCCGGGATTGGCCGGGTCACCCCCAGTCCCGCCTGCAACGCTGCGGAGACGCCGGGAAAGAAGTGGTCGGGGCTCAGGGTGGCCACGACAATCATGTCTAGGGTGTCGGGCTCCAGCCCGGCCGAGGCCAGCGCCTGTCGGCTGGCTTGGAGGGCTAGATGGGCGTTCGTCTGACCCGGGGCGGCGAAGCGGCGTTCGCGGATGCCGCTTTTGTGGAGGATCCAGTCAGCCGTGGTCCCCAGGAGGGGGGCCAGTTCGTCGTTGGTGACGATGCGTTCTGGCACGTAGTGGCCAACCCCGGAAACCGCCGGGGACCCCGTCGGCATCGTCATCCGGTCGGGCGCCGCGAGGGGGTCACGTCCCGCCCCGCCTGCTTGCGCTCGACGAAATCACAGAGGCGGTGAAAGGTCGAGAACACCACTGCATCAATCTCGTCGTCGGCTACCTGCAGGCCGAACTGGACCTCCAGGAACTCGACCAGGGTGACTAGGCCAAAGGAGTCGAGCACCCCCTGATCCAGGAGGGACAGCTCCTCGTCGAACGTGGTGATGCTTGGGGTAGCCGAATGTTCGATAAGGTAGCGGCGGATCACTTCGCGTGTGTCCACGTCTTCCCCCTGCTCTGGGACTACTCCGGGGATTCCCCTGCGCTCGGCGCGACCGTCCCGGGCCGTGAAATGATCCGGTGCCATTTCTTGTGGATGATGGTCGATTTGCCGAGGGCGAACGCGCTCGGTGGCAGCTGCCGCCGAACCGCAGCCTTGACTGCTATGGTGGCCTGCCCGGGCGGGATTATAGCGCAACTGAGGCAGGCCACCCACGGGATTTCCGGTGCCGGCACTCTATCCATGCATGCTCGGCAGTTTGGATCTGCGGTCCTGTTGCAGAAAGACGAAAATCGTGTTGACATCTTAACGTGTAGGGTCCAGCTTATGCGCAAGCACAGTCAGTGTCAATCGAATGCTTCGTAGGAACGGCGCACATGCGAAGTGCAGGCTTCCTTGAGACCAAGTCAGGCGAGTCGCGTCTCTACTCTTGATATCCTGGTCCTCATGATTCCCGGAGCGCGGTGCGAATAGTGGTTTTTTGTCAAGGGGCCCATGGCGAGTTCTACAAGAAAGGACGGTCAGTGGACCGGCCGGCCTGTCCCGCGGCGCATGTCGCGGAGGTCGTGATCAGGTAGCAGGAGCCTGTGCGTGATCGCTGCTCGAACGCCACGATCTTGCAAGCTGAACCCGTTCCAGCAAGTCATGGCGCTGTGGGAAGAAGTGCGGCCGTACAATTTTGCGCATGTGATCCGCTTGCGCGGACCGGCGAACCCTGTCTTACTTCACGAGGCGATTCAGACAGCCTGCCAGGTCGCCGGCGTTGGGAAGCTCGTGCTCGATCGAGAGGGCCGCCGCTATTTCTACGAGCCGGCAGAATCCGTCCAGCTTTGCGAGATGAAGAGCGAGGACTCAAGCCTCGAACCGTTTTGGAGGACGATCGCCGATGAGATCAACAGGGCTTTTCCTGCAGAGCCGCATCATCCAGTGCGATGGCTGGTTCGAGATGACCCTAGCAGCGGCTCTCACTACCTTGTCGCGATCTACCGCCACCTTGTCGCTGACTTTGCCTCTAGTTGCCTTCTTTTTCGGTGCATCCTGAACAGATATTATCGAATGTCGACTGGGGACGAGAAGCCGCTTGTTGTTCACCCCCCGGATTATTCCCGCGTGATGAGGTGCCGCTACTGGAGGCGTGACTTCCCCACGACTTTCTTTCAAGCAGTACGGCGTTATCTCCGGTTGCGTCACGTCTACCGTCTCCCCGAGTTGAGAGATGAGGGCGAAGGGTGGCAGCTTCACGTCCTGGAGGCCCCGCATGGACTCATTCGTCGTCTTCTCGCAGCGTCTATAAGGCGCCGGGTGACTGTAAATGAAGCCTTCCTGGCGGCACTGTGCGCCGCGCTTGCAGAAATGACTCCTCATCGCCGTCAACACTCGCGTCGACGCGGGCTGGCCTTAGCCCATATGGTGAACGTTCGAGGCGAGGCGCGTGAGGATCTTTCCAATTGCTTCGGTGTGTACCTAAGGGAGTCGGTCACGATCATCGACGAGCCGGATGCGGAGGATTTCGACGTGCTTCTCGGCCGGATCGTGGCGGAAGTGCGCCGCGAAAGGGCAGGGAGGCGCTTTGGGGGGCTGGATTGGAACTTCCTTGTTCTCGCGCGACTGAGGAAATGGCATCTGATGAAGAATACGGTCGCCTGGTATCAGAAGGTGTACCCACTGGCTGCGGGCCTGAGCAACGTCAGGCTGAGCGCGTCGTGGTTCACGGGCATAAGTGATCGGATTCTCGATTCCATTTCAATTGTTCCTCCCGGACCGGCCCTGCCATTCGTGTTGTTCCCTACCACGGTTGATGACAAGCTCAACCTGAGTTTCGTCTATCGCGAATCCTCTTTCACCCAGTCCGAGGCGCTCAAGCTGATCGAATTCTTCCTGAAGAAGCTCGAACATTTTGCGAGCAGTGGCCGTACGGGCTCCCGCGGCCTTGCCTGAGTTGCATGCTCCAGTTGACGGCTTCCCTGCGTCTCCGGAAAACCCCTTGCCTTTGATGCGCCCGTCTGATATAAGGCGAGAGCGATGTGCGTTGCGATGAAGAGTTGGAAGGGGCTCCGACGCCCCTCTCGAGGCTTTCGTTGATGCCACGCCGTCTCTTGGGTCGTCTGCTAATCCTCCTCGCCCTCTCATTCTTCTATTCCATTCCAGTGGTCTCAGCTCAGGAGACCGGGACCCGCGATCTTCTCAATCAGATCAAGGAGCTCAAATCGATCGTCAGGATCGAGGCTGATGAGCTGGAACGCCGCGAACGGGACAAGCTCACGATCGCGAGGGGTGATGTCCGCATCCAGATGGAGAACCGTGTCCTGTACGCCGACGAGATCGAGTTGGACCAGGTTCAGGAGGTGGTTCGGGCCCGGGGGAGGGTCCAACTCATCGAGGGGGCGAAGCGGCTGGATGGTGACCGGTTCGACTATCAGTACCGCGAGAATACCGGCGTCATGTACCAGGCGCGCGGGACGATCCCCCCTGCCACCGTCTTTCAAGGCGTCGAGATCCATAAGGAGGGGGAGCGGACATATCGCCTGGTCGACGGACGCTTCACCACCTGCCGCATCTGCCAGCCCGAACCCGGCGGGGTCGATGTAGAGGTCCGGGCCAAAGAGGCGGTCCTCGAGCAGGACGAGTATTTCGACGCGAGATGGGCGTCGTTCTGGGTCCGCGGCGTCCCGTCACTCGTCAGCCCCTATCTGATCTATCCTATCAGGGAGCGGCGCACCGGCTTCCTGCTTCCACGGATCGGGTACAGCGATCTGTCGGGCTACACCTACACGCAACCCTTCTTCTGGGCTATCTCGGAATCTCAAGACCTGACACTTAGCGGCGTCTACCGGACCAAGCGTGGGGTTGAGGGCGAGGCGAACTACCGGTATATCCTCGGGCCGGAGGCGGTGGGATCGATCGATGTCAGGGTGATCCAAGATCTGAAAAGCACGACGCAGGACAAGATTAAGACGACCGTCACCGCTCGCCACGATCAGCAGTTTAACCCGGAGCTGAGCCTGAAGGCCGACGTCAATTATGTGAGCGACCGAATCATCCAGCGAGAGTTCGCAGAGACCCCATCCGAGCTGAGGACCGCGAACCTCGCAAGCTCCAGGGTCTTCATGACCCAACTGTGGCAGAATTATGGCCTGCAGTTATTAGTCGAGGATACCAAAGCCCTCACGGCAACAAGCGACAGCAGGTTTCGGCGCCTGCCCGAGTTGAGCCTCTCGGCCTTCCCTCAGCGACTGTTTGGGTCGCCTGTCTTTTTCGAGATGGACGCGTCCGGCACCTATCTTGAGCGGAACGACGTTCCGGATGGTGGCCGGGCCGATCTGTTTCCGAAACTCTCCGCGCCCTGGCGGCTGTTCCCCTGGATGACCATGACCCCCTCGGTTGGCGTTCGGGAGACCGCCTACACGAAGCGTGGGGATGGGGGGGAGGGTGGAGTGACGCGTGAGCTGTTTGAGGCTCGCAACTCGCTGGAGGCTCGCTTCTATCGAAGCTTTCAGGTCGGGGGTGAGCGCGTCGATCGGCTCGTTCATCTCGTGGAGCCGCGCGTGAATTACTGGTATATCAACCCGATCGATCAGCAAGAGCTTCCACAGTTTGATCGTGTCGATTTCATCAGCCCCCAGAATAGGGTCATGTACTCCCTCACCAACCGTCTCTTGGCCAAGATCAAGGAGACTGACGGTTCCGTCAGGACCCACGAGGTCGCTTCACTCTCGCTGAGCCAGAGTCTCAACCTGAACCCCCGAGAGCGAACCTTCTCCGACCTGTTTCTGAGCGCGCTGACTCCGGAACGGATCGACCAGGCGGTCCGTGAGGAGTCGGCCCGACCCCTGGGGAACGGGTTCTCGTTGGCGCAAGAGCGTCGCCTCTCAAACTTGGTCGCCGCCGTCCGCGCCTCGCCCTTCCGGTACCTGGCCTTCCAAGGGATCGCAGCCATCAACACTGAATCAGATCGGGTCGATGGGATCGAGGCCGGAGTCCGGTTCACCTATCCGGAATACGGGTGGGTGGAGATGGCCCACAGCTTCATCCGTGGTGGGGAGACGGCGGGGCTCCTCGGGCCCTTCCAGGATCGAGAGACCTCTGGGGTGGTGAGCCGGTTCCTCTTCACTCCGATCAAGAACCTCGCCATCAACTACCTCGGCCGCTATGATTCCCTCAATGATAGAAGCCTGGAGAACAATGTGGTCGTGACCTACGGCACCTGCTGCTGGCTGATGGGAATCCAGTATGTCAATCGTGAGGTGATCCCGGGGGTCAGAGGATCGGAAGACAGTATCAGCTTCTTCTTCGAACTGCTGACCGGAGGCGCGCCCGCACCTCCGGAACGAGGGGCGCGAGAGCTCACGCGGCGCTGACAGCAGTTGACGGGGAGTGGCGGCGCAAGTAGAATGAAGATGGTTCGCATCGGAAGGCGGTAGCCGCACAACATCGCGCCTTCGGGGAGGAGCCATGTACTACCCGGTGTTTCGCCCAAGGCGCCTGCGCCAAAATGACACCTTTCGCCGGCTGGTTCGAGAGACCCACCTCAACATCGACGATCTGATCCAGCCCCTCTTTGTCGTGCACGGACGTGGCGTACGCCAGGAGATCGCTTCCATGCCCGGCTGCTTCCATCTGTCGGTGGACGAACTGGCCAAGGAGGCGAAGGAGGTGGCCGCGACGGGCATCCCCGGGATCATCCTGTTTGGCTTGCCGGCCGCCAAGGATGCGGCTGGATCGGAGGCGTACGCTGAAGACGGGATCATTCAGCAGGCGGTCAGAGCGGTCAAGGATACCGTGTCCGACCTGTTGGTAATGACGGACGTCTGCTTGTGCGAGTACACCAGTCATGGCCACTGCGGCGTTGTGGAGCGGGGCCAGGTGAAGAACGACCCCACCCTGGAGTTGCTGGCCAAGACGGCGCTGTCACACGCCGAGGCCGGCGCTGACTTGGTCGCTCCCTCTGACATGATGGACGGGCGGGTGGCGGCCATCCGGGAGGCGCTCGACGAGGAGGGGTTCGTGGAGCTTCCGATCATGGCTTATTCGGCCAAGTATGCCAGCGCCTTCTATGGCCCGTTCCGCGAGGCGGCCGAGTCGGCCCCCCAGTTCGGCGATCGTCGCTCGTATCAGATGGACCCGGCCAACGGCGACGAGGCGCTCCGGGAGGTTGGGCTCGACCTGGAGGAGGGGGCGGACATCGTGATGGTGAAGCCGGCCCTTCCCTACCTGGATATCGTGTGGCGGGTGAAGCAGGAGTTCGGCGGGCCGGTCGCAGCCTACAACGTCAGCGGGGAATACGCCATGCTGAAGGCTGCCGGGCGGCTCGGCTGGATCGATGAGGAACGCGTGCTGATGGAGTCCCTCACGTCCATCAAGCGGGCCGGTGCAGACCTGATCCTGACCTATTCGGCGAAAGAGGCGGCGCGCCTGCTGGAGAACAGACCGTGATCGCTCCTCGCTCGAAAGCCCTGTTCGAGGAGGCCAAGCGGCTGCTGCCCGGAGGCGTCAATAGCCCCGTGCGGGCGTTCCGGGCGGTGGGCGGGGACCCTCCGGTGATCGAGCGAGCCTCGGGGTGCCGTCTGTTCGATGTCGATGGGAACGCCTTCATCGACTATGTCGGCTCCTGGGGGCCGATGATCGTGGGCCATGCCCATCCCGCCGTGGTGAAAGCGATCCAGGAGGCGGCCGGGCTGGGGGTGAGCTATGGCGCACCCACCCCCTGGGAGACGGAACTGGCCGGGATGGTGGTCGAGGCGATCCCCTCGATCGAGATGGTCCGTTTCGTCAACTCCGGCACCGAGGCGACGATGAGCGCCATTCGGCTGGCCCGGGGCGTCACGGGGCGCGACCGGATCGTGAAGTTCGAGGGGTGCTACCATGGGCACGCCGACAGCCTGCTGGTCAAGGCCGGCTCCGGCGCCATGACCTTCGGTGTTCCGGATAGCCTGGGTGTGCCGGCCGACCTCGCGCGTCAGACGATCTCCCTTCCCTATAACGACAGCGACGCCGTTCGCGCGGCCTTCCAGTCGATCGGAAAGGAGATCGCCTGTCTGATCGTGGAGCCGGTGGCGGGCAACATGGGTGTTGTCCCCCCGAAACTTGGTTTCCTGGAGGCGTTGCGAGAGATCACCGCGGCTCATGGATCGCTGTTGATCTTTGACGAGGTGATGACCGGGTTCCGCCTTGGCCGGGGCGGGGCCCAAGCCCTGTACCGTATACGGCCGGACCTCACCTGCCTCGGGAAGATCATCGGCGGGGGCCTGCCGGTGGGGGCCTATGGTGGAGCGCGGTGGATCATGGAGCAGGTGGCGCCTCTTGGAAAGGTCTATCAAGCCGGGACCCTTTCCGGCAACCCGCTTGCGATGAGGGCGGGGATAGAGACGCTTCGCCTCCTCGAAGACCCCGGACTCTATGAGCGGCTGGAGGCGAGAGGGAAGCAGTTGGAAGAAGGGCTGCGCGAACTGGCGGCCCAGTCTGGAATCGGGCTGCAGTGCCAGCGGGTCGGTTCGATGTTCACCCCGTTCTTCACGAAGACCGAGGTCTTCGACTACCGGACCGCTCGCGCTGCCGACACCGATCGATACGCCGGCTTCTTCAGGGCCATGCTCGAGGGCGGCATAAACCTCGCCCCATCCCAGTTCGAGGCAGGCTTCCTCTCCGATGCCCACACCGCCGCTGACATCGAGACGACCCTCGTCGCGGCGAAGACCGCCTTCGCCGCACTGCGTGGCCGGTAGCGGTTTCTCCCGTCGAATCCCTCACCCGATGAAGAGACAGCGATGCTCCATGTATGGGGGAAGAGACCAGGCCGCGCCTGGCTAGGGAGGGGATCGGGCGATGGCTGCTCCGCGCAACCCCAAGTCCGGTAAGCTGGTCATTCCGAGACGGCTGCCGAAGGGCCGGGTCCCCCTCCGGCCCACGAAGGTGGAGACGCCGAAGACGCGCTATGACCGACGAAAGGGAAAGCACGAGGCCGATCGGGTGGTGCGGGAGGAGGGTGGAACCGAGGGCGAATGAGATGCCACCAGGCATGGACAGGTGGCGCATGTCACCGCGGCACCGAGGGAAGACCGATTCGGGCATGGTGGAGCGGACCCTGAACCTACAGATGAAAGGGACTGACCGGTGGCCAGCCCATCAGGATGTCGGTGGCTCCTGGCGCTGACCGCGGTCCTCGCCGCCGCGTTGGTCGTCGTCCACCTTGTCTTTCTCACTCAACGTGCGGTTCAGTCAGCCCCCGCCGCTTCCACCCACACAGCCAGCGTCGCTTTTGCGGCAGGCGTGGGAAGCACAGGTCCCCGAACCGGCTCGTCGAACTACCAGTCGCATTGCGCCTCCTGTCACGGCACCGGGGGGAAAGGCGACGGGTGGACCGCATGGCTGTATCGCCTCAAGATGCGTGACCTCACCGATGCAGCGTACGTGCAGACCCTCCGCGACAACTACATGTTCCAGATCATTAAACACGGCGGGGCCAGCCTCGGGAAACCGGGAATGCCCTCCTGGAGTCAGGAGCTCGATGACCGAGAGATCAGGGACCTGGTCGTCCACATTCGAAGCCTCGCGCCGCCGCCACAGCAACCGCAAGCCACCGGATCACCGCGCTAGTGCCGTTCCAACTATTTTACGCCAAAATGGTGAGGTTCGGGAGGGCGGCAATTCTTAGCAGGACACGTATCAGAGATTAGCCACAACAGGTTGGAACGGCACTAGACGCCACGCTTTTCCCTTGACAGATTTGAAGAGCGTATGCTACAAATTTCACGAAGTCGATTCGAAAAATGTAAAAGTCGGCTCCCGGAATGAGTCGGCAGATCCACAACATGCCCTGAACGGGGCATTTTTCTTGTCATCGTCAGAATCATTGGCCTCGCTGTTCCCTCCACGAGGCCACGTTTCAACGCACGTCTCGCCCGCGTCGGACCCGTACGACGAATGCAGGTGGTAGCATGGCGGCAGATTACGCATACGTTGGCGTGTTCTTGATCGTTGGCCTGCTCTTCGTGGTGGTCAATATCGATGTCCTCTCACGCCTGCTTCGCCCCAGTAATCCCCTGCCGGAGAAGTCGAAAACGTACGAGTGCGGAGAGGACCCGATCGGCATCTCCTGGATCCGCGTTCACATTCGCTACTACCTGTATGCCCTGGTCTATGTCATCTTCGCCGTGGAGACGATCTATCTGATCCCCTGGGCGGTCGTCTTCCGGGAGCTTGGCCTGTTCGCGTTTGTGGAGATGATGCTGTTCATCGCCATCCTCTTTGTCGGCTTCGCCTATGCCTGGAAGAAGGGGGCTCTGGAGTGGGTCGCATAACGCCCGACGAGATCATCCAGGCGATCATGTCGCAATTCGGCGAGGCCGTCAAGGCATCGGAGATCAAGGGTGTCGAGGCCCGGATGGATGTCGATCGGGGAAAAAGCTACGAGATTTTGCTCGCCCTGAAGGGGATGGGGTTCGATTACCTGAACTGCGTCAGTTCCGTGGACCGGATCGCGAGCGGCGACCTTGAGGCGGTCTATAACCTCTCTTCCCTCAATGAGTCGGCCAAGGCCATGGTGAGGGTGAGGGTTCCAAGGGAGGACCCTGTCATCCGGAGCGTCGTGCCGATCTGGAGTGCGGCGAATTGGCACGAGCGGGAGGCATTTGATCTCATGGGGATCCGTTTCGATGGTCATCCCGACCTGCGTCGGATTCTGACCTCGGAGGATTGGGTCGGGCATCCCTTGCGCAAGGACTACCAGGACGAACGATTGGTTCCGTACGAGCCGGCGTAGCGGCCCGGCTCGGCGCATGCCTGACAGCGGGAACAGGAGCAGAGACGTGGAACAGACAGAGATCATCGAGCCGTTCCAGGAAACGATGGAGGAGATGTACGTGAACATGGGGCCACAGCACCCCAGTACACACGGCGTTCTCCGCCTGATGTTGAAGCTGGACGGCGAGGTGGTCACAGAGATCACCCCGTACATCGGTTATCTGCACCGCTGTCACGAAAAGATCGGCGAGAACCGGATCTACACCCAGGTCATCCCGTATACCGATCGACTCGACTATCTCGCGTCGATGTACAACAACTTCGGATACGTCCTGACGGTCGAGCGCCTCATGGGGCTTCAGGTGCCGGAGCGGGCCGAGTACATGCGGGTGATCCTGGCGGAGATGCAGCGAATCGCCAGCCACCTGATCTGGATGGGTACCTTCGGCTTGGACCTGGGAAACTTCACGATCTTCATGTACTGCTTCCGCGAGCGGGAGAAGATCCTGGATCTGTTTGAATCGGTCTCCGGGCAGCGGCTGAATTATTCCTTCTACCGGATCGGCGGGATGCCGCTGGACCTTCCGGACTCGTTTCTGACCGATTGCAAGGCGTTCCTGGAGTGGTTCAAGCCCCGCCTGCCGGAGTACGACGCGGTGATGACCGACAACATCATCTTCCAGAAACGGGTCCAGGGGATTGGCAAGCTCGATCAGAAGGCCGCGATCGACTACGCCATCAGTGGGCCGATGCTCCGCGGTTCTGGCATCAAGTGGGATCTCCGCCGAAACGACCCGTACTCCATCTATGACCGCTTCGAGTTCGAGGTTCCCGTGGGCAGCACCGGGGACGTCTGGGACCGATACATGGTCAGACGCCTGGAGATGGCGGAGAGCGTGAAGATCGTCGAGCAGGCCCTCCGTGACCTGCCCCCTGGTGAGATCATGGGAAAGGTGCCGAAGAAGTTGAAGCCGCCGGCCGGAGATATCTACTCCAGGGTTGAGTCGCCACGGGGCGAGCTTGGTTTCTACGTCGCGTCCGACGGCTCCGAGAAGCCCTATCGGTACAAGGTCCGCTCCCCGGCCTTTGTCAACCTGAGTGTGCTTCCTGTGATCGGCGCGGGCCACCTCGTCGCCGACATGGTGGCCATCCTGGGGAGCATCGACATCGTGCTGGGCGAGGTGGACCGGTGAGGTCGCGGCGGGGCTGACCCGCCTGACTCCAGCATGACCCTCCCTTGCCAGATACCCTTATGTCAACCATGAGCGCGAGGCGCTGATGGAAAAAACCCTGGAGAGGTTCTACGCCGCCTTCGCGGCGTTGGGAATTCCTTGGATCGTCCCACAGTTGATCCTGATGCTCGTGGTGGCGAGTCTGGTCATCCTGTTCATCTCTGTCTCCGTCATGTTCATGATCTGGTGGGAGCGCAAGATCAGCGCCCACATCCAGGTTCGATACGGACCGATGCGGGTCGGAGGTTGGCACGGGTGGGCCCAGAGCCTCGCTGACGGGATCAAGCTCCTCATCAAAGAGGACGTCATCCCCGCCGGGGCCGACAAGCTGGTCTTCGCCCTGGCGCCCATGGTCGTCTTCGCCGCTGCGCTCGCCGCCTACGTCATCATCCCCTTTGGGCCCAACCTGATCGTCCGTGACCTGAACATCGGCGTCCTCTTCTACATCTCGATCTCCTCCCTGACCGTCGTGGGGATCATCATGGCCGGCTGGAGCTCCAACAACAAGTATTCGGTCCTGGGGGCGCTGCGCTCGGCGGCTCAGGCCGTCAGCTACGAGGTCCCCCTTGTTGTCTCGATCCTTGGCGTGATTATGACGGTAGGCTCCCTGAGCATGATTCAGATCGTCGAGGCGCAGCAACGGATCTGGTTCGTGATCCCTCAGTTCGCCGGGTTCCTCATTTACCTCACCGCGGCGCTGGCCGAGTGTAACCGGCTGCCGTTTGACATCCCGGAGGCCGAATCGGAGCTGGTGGCCGGCTTTCATGTTGAATACAGCGGGATGCGATTCGCCATCTTCTTCCTCGCGGAGTATGCCAACATGTTCACCGTGGCGGCCATCGCCACCACGCTGTTCCTGGGCGGTTGGCATGGGCCGCTGCTGCCGCCGTGGCTGTGGTTCCTCATCAAGACCTATTTCATCATCTTCGTGATGATGTGGCTCCGCTGGACGCTGGCCAGGCTGCGGGTCGATCAGCTCATGAACCTGGGGTGGAAGGTCCTGCTGCCCCTGGCCTTTCTGAACATGGGAATCACCGGTGTGGTCCTGGTCCTTCGCGGGTAGCGGCAGGGAGCTCGCCACATGACCGTCATCCAAGTTGTGTTCTTCCTGGTGGCCGCTTTCACCACGGCGGCAGCGTTCTTGGTGGTCCTGGCGAAGAATATCGTGCACTGCGCCATCGCGCTGGTCTTTACCTTCTTCGGTGTGGCTGCCCTGTACGTCCTCCTCGATGCCGAGTTCCTGGCGGCGGTCCAGGTGCTCTTGTACGTGGGTGGCATCACCATCCTTCTGCTCTTCGCCATCATGCTGACCAGCAGGATCTCCGCCCGAGGCGTCAGGGTCATGAATGAGCAGGTGGGGATGAGCGCCGTGGTGGTGTTCGCCATCTTCGCGCTGTTGGCCATTGCCAGCCTGAAGGGGTTCGCCCTTGTCGGTTCACCCCCTCCCGCGTCGTATGCCACGGCCTCGCTCGGGCGGCTGTTGCTGACCACATACGTCCTTCCGTTCGAGGCGGTGTCGATCCTGCTCCTGGCAGCGATGGTGGGCGCCATCATCCTGGCTCGACGTGAGCGGGAAAAGGATTGAGGCGATGGTTCCACTCTCCCACTACCTGATTCTGAGCGCGGTCCTCTTCGCCATAGGGATGTTCGGTGCCCTGACCCGCCGCAACGCCATCGGGATCCTGATGGCGCTTGAGTTGATGTTCAACGCCGTCAACTTGAACTTCGTGGCATTCTCTCGTTATCTCCCATCCACGATGCTTCAGGGGCAGATTTTTGCCATCTTCGTCATTACCATCGCGGCAGCGGAGGCGGCGGTGGGACTGGCGATCGTCCTCGGGCTCTACAGAAACTTCAAGACGATCAACGTGGACGAAATCAATCTGATGAAATGGTAGAAAAACAGTGCGGAGTGCGAAGTCCGAGGTCCGAGGTGCGATGAAGACAGTGCGAGGTGCGAAGTCCGAAGTGCGTAGTGCGATGAAGACTGTGCGAAGTGCGACGTGCGACGTGCGAAGTGGAAAGAAGCGCACCCCGCACCCCGCACCCCACACCCCGCACCGGTCACAACCATGAAACTTGTGCTGCTTGTGCCATTGCTCCCGCTGGTCGGGGTTCTGATCAACGGTCTGTTCGGAGCGAAGATCAGAGGGCGGGCCCATCTTGTCGCGGTCTCCGCCTCGGGGTTGTCCTGCCTTGTGGCGTTCCTGGTCTTTTTCCAGGCGGCCGGTGGCAGGGTTCTCGATTGGGACCTCTACTCCTGGCTGAAGGTTGGCGACTTCCGCGTGCCGGTCGGGATCCTCGTAGACCCGCTCTCGGTGGTCATGATGCTGGTGGTCACATTCGTCGGCTTTCTCATTCACGTCTATTCGATCGGCTACATGCACGACGACCGCAGCTACGCCCGTTTCTTCACCTACCTCAATCTCTTCATGTTCTCCATGCTGGTGCTGGTGCTGGCCAATAATTATCTCCTGATGTTTCTCGGGTGGGAGGGGGTCGGGCTCTGTTCCTATCTTCTGATCGGCTTTTGGTATGAGAAAAAGTCCGCCGCCGACGCCGGCAAGAAGGCGTTCATCGTCAACCGGATCGGGGATGCTGGGTTCTTGCTCGGGCTCTTCCTCATCTGGAGCGTCTTCGGGTCGCTGAAGTACAGTGAGGTCTTCAAGGCGGTCGATCCCGCTCTTGGCACGGGGATCTACACCGCTATCACGCTCCTGCTGTTCGTCGGCGCGATGGGAAAATCGGCCCAGCTTCCGCTCTATGTCTGGCTCCCGGATGCCATGGAAGGGCCTACGCCGGTCTCCGCCCTGATCCATGCTGCCACGATGGTGACGGCGGGCGTCTATATGGTGGCGCGCTCGAGCCCCCTGTTTGACCTCGCCCCGTTCAGTCTCGAAGTGGTGGCCTGGGTCGGCGCGCTCACCGCCGTCTTCTCCGCCACGATCGCGCTGGTCCAGAATGACATCAAGCGGGTCGTCGCCTATTCGACCATCTCGCAGCTCGGCTACATGTTTCTGGGCGCGGGTGCCGGCGCCTATGCGTCGGCCATCTTTCACCTGGGAACCCACGCGTTTTTCAAGGCGCTCCTCTTTCTCGGTGCCGGCTCCGTCATTCATTCGCTGCACGGAGAGCAAGACATCCGGAAGATGGGCGGGCTGTGGAAGGCGATGCCGATCACTGCCTGGACCTTCCTCCTGGCTTCCCTTGCGAACGCCGGGATCTTTCCCCTTGCCGGCTTCTGGTCGAAGGACGAGATCCTCTTCAATACCTTTAAGCATGGGATGACGGTCCCCTGGCTTCTGGGTCTCATCGGCGCCTTCCTCACGGCGTTCTATATGTTCCGTCTCTTCTTTTTGGTGTTCGCCGGTCGGTTCCGAGGCGGTGCCCACGCAGCCCAACACCTGCACGAATCGCCGCCCAACATGGCGTATCCCTTGGTGGTCCTCGCCTTCTTTTCCGTCACCGTGGGGCTGGTGTTCGGGTTCCCTCCGGACCATGGGATATACCATCGTTTTGTCGCCCCGATGTTCGAAGCCGTTCATGAAGCGGCGGGAAAGGCGGCGCACGCCTCGCTCTCATCGGAGGTTAGCATGGCCGGGCTCTCCTTGACCATCGCGCTCCTGGGGGTCCTTTTAGCGTATCAGTTTTACATGAAGAAGCCGGAGCTGCCCGGCCTGCTGGCTAACCGGATGAGGGGCGTCTACGCCCTGTTGCTGAACAAGTACTGGGTGGACGAACTGTATCAGGCGATCTTCGTCAACTTTGGCAAACGCGTGTGCGCCTTCCTCTGGGGAGTCGATGCCGGAGTTGTTGACGGCGCGGTGAACAGAAGCAGTTGGCTGACGGTGCGTCTGAGCTTTCTCTCGGCCTGGAACGACCTGAAGATCGTGGATGGGATGGTGAATAGTATCGCCGACCTCATCCAGGGTGGAAGCCTCAACCTCCGTCGGCTCCAGACGGGCATTGTCCAGAACTACATTTTGGCCATGTCGTTGGGGATCCTCGGCATGCTCGTTCTCTATCTCTTTGTATTCCGCTAGCAGGTTCCAAGTGTCCAGTTCCATGTGCCATGCTCCGGGTTCCGGGTTGAGAGAAAGGCCCAGTAACCTGGAACCTGGAACCTGGAACCTGGAACTCGGAACAGGAGGCTTGTCGTTCCGATGAATGTCCTTCAGTTTCCGATTCTTTCCCTGATCGCGTATCTGCCCCTGCTCGGCGTATTTCTGATCCTGGTGCTTCCCAAGGAGTCGAAGGGCGGTATCCGCTGGAGCGCCCTGGCCTTCACGCTGGCCAGCTTTGCCGCCTCGCTTTGGCTTCCCGCCCACTTCGACGCCTCGACCCCCGAAATGCAGTTCGTGGAGGCGTTCTCGTGGATCCCCACGATCGGTGTGACCTATCTCTTTGGCCTTGACGGGATCAGCCTGTGGCTCGTCATGTTGACCACATTCCTGTCGGTGATCGCAGTCATCTGCTCATGGGAGTCGATCACCATGCGGCTGAAAGAATACTACATCTTTCTCCTGCTCCTGGAGACGGGAATGCTCGGCGTCTTTTTCTCGCTCGATTTCTTTCTCTTTTATGTCTTTTGGGAAGTGATGCTGGTTCCGATGTACTTCCTGATCGGCGTGTGGGGGAGCGAACGTCGGCTCTACTCCGCCATCAAGTTCTTCCTTTACACCCTCTTCGGCAGCGTGATCATGCTGCTGGGGATCCTGGCGGTCTACTACTACCATGGCGCCCAGACCGGGGCCTACACGTTCGATGTCCTTCGGCTGATGAAGGTCTCGTACCCGTCAACCCCCCTCTTCACACTCCTGGGCGTTCCCTTCTCGTTCCAGGATCTGGTCTGGCTCTCATTCTTCATGAGCTTCGCCATCAAGGTCCCGATGTTTCCTTTCCACACCTGGCTGCCAGACGCGCATACCGACGCGCCGACGGCGGGCAGCGTGATCCTGGCGGGTGTCCTCCTGAAGATGGGGACATATGGGTTCATCCGATTCAATCTACCGATGTTCCCTGAGGCCACCAAACACTTCGTTCCAATGATGATGACGCTGTCGATCATTGCCATCATCTATGGGGCGATGGTCTGTATGGTCCAGCCCGACATGAAGCGTTTGATCGCCTACAGCTCCGTCAGCCACATGGGCTTCATCACGCTGGGCATGTTCGCGCTGAACGCCCAGGGCATCCAGGGAAGCATCATACAGATGGTGAATCACGGCTTGTCCACCGGCGCCCTCTTCCTGATCGTGGGCCTGATCTACGACCGGCGCCACACGAGACTCATCTCTGAGCTGGGGGGGCTCTCCAAGCAGATGCCGATCTACGCGACACTGTTCGCCATCATCATGCTCTCCTCGATGGGGCTTCCCGGACTCAACGGCTTTATCGGCGAGTTCTTGATTCTTGTGGGCGCCTTCAAGGTCAATTATCTCTGGGCCGCCTTTGCGGTATCCGGGATCATTCTGGGCGCGGCCTATATGCTCTGGTTGTATCAGCGCACCATGTTCGGCGCCCTGGAGAACCCGAAAAACGCCGCCTTGCACGATCTGGGTCCCAGGGAGATGACCACACTGGTTCCCATTGTCATCATGTGTTTCTGGATCGGCCTCTACCCGTCTCCCTTTCTGAGCCGGATGGAGGCGTCAGTCAATTTCATCCTGGCGCGGATTCATCAGGGGCAGGCGGCCACAGCTCAACCTCCCCCTTCGGCAAGCTCAGTGCGCAGCCTGAGCCCTGAGCGCAGTCGAAGGGTCGAAGGTGTTGTGCCGGTCGCTCAGAGACATCCCGTAGCCGCCCTGCCGGGAGAGCCATCTCGATGACTCAGGCATTCAATATGGCCGACCTCTCTACCGCCTTGCCGGAAGTGGTCCTGAGCCTTGTGGCCATGGTGATCCTCATGCTTGACTTCATCGTGCCAAAAGGGAGACGGGACTGGCTGGGGTACCTGAGCGTCCTTGGTGTGCTCCTTACCCTCATGGTGCTGTGTCGTCAGTGGGGGGCGACGCAGTCTGCCTTCAGCGGGCAATATCTCATTGATCCATTCGCCCTATTCTTCAAGATCCTATTTCTCGCCTCGGGCGGTCTTATCATCCTCATGTCGATAGGGTACCTGAGAGGCGAAGGGGCTGACAGCGGGGAGTTCTACGCGCTGATCCTCTTCGCCACGCTGGGGATGATGCTCATGGCCAGCGCCGTTGACCTGCTGATCCTCTACATCGGCCTGGAGACGATGTCGATCTGCATCTACGTTCTGGCGGGGTTCCTAAAGCGAGAGCGGCGGAGCAATGAGGCAGCGTTGAAATACCTGCTCATGGGGGGGTTCTCCTCGGCGATTATCCTATACGGCATCGTCATGCTGTACGGCCTCACGGGCGCTACCGGCCTCAAGGAGATTGCCTCCACTCTGACGGCGGATACCCTCTCGAATCCGGCGCTCATCCTGGCCATGGTCATGTTGGCGGCAGGTTTCGGCTTCAAGATTGCCGCCGTCCCCTTTCATATGTATATCCCAGATGTGTACGAGGGGGCCCCCACCCCGATCACGGCCCTCCTTGCGGCCGCCTCCGAGATCGCCGGGCTCGTTATTCTCTTGCGGGTCTTTCTCGTTGCCATCCCGGGGCTCCAGGATCGCTGGGCACTGCTCTTTTATGTCCTCTCATTGCTCACGATGACCGTGGGCAACGTCGTCGCGATTGCCCAGAGCAACATCAAGCGGATGCTGGCCTACAGCTCGATTGCGCACATCGGCTACCTCCTGATCGGAGTCGTGGCAGGACGGGAGTTGGGGATCTCGGCCACGCTGCTGTACACCGTGGTCTACGCCTTGATGACGCTTGGTGCCTTTGCGATGGTGATCCTCCTCTGCGTTGGGGAGGTGAAAGGTGAGCGGATCGACGACTTCGCAGGCTTGGCTCAGCGAAGCCCCATGGCGGCCGCAGCCATGTTGATCCTCCTCCTTTCTCTCGCTGGAGTCCCGCCGACTGCCGGGTTTGTCGGGAAGTTGTACCTCTTCGGCGCAGCCATCGAGCGTGGCTACATCTTGCTGGCGCTGATCGCCGTCGTCAATTCAGCCATTTCTCTCTTCTATTACATGAAGGTAGCAGTCGCGATGTACATGCGCGACCTTCCGCCGGCGGGTCTGGCCTTGAGCCCCTCCCGGCCGCTGCGCGTGGTGCTGTTCGTGACGGTCGTCGGCACCCTCGCGATCGGGATCTACCCCGGTCCGTTCTTGGACCTTGCCAAGTCCTCGATCGCCGGACTCTGGTAAGAACAACGGGTGTGGCAGATCTTGACAAGGGCAAGGGGCAGGGCTAGAGTGGGCGTTGATTCATGGAGCGCGGGAACCTTGCCGATCGGTCGTGGCGATGAAGGACGATCAGGTTTCGCTGTGGCGTCAACTCGCGGGGTTGAGCTCGCTGGGGATCACCTTCGCCGCTTCGATCGCCATTGGGTCGGCGATCGGTATTCTCCTCGATCGATGGCTCCGGACCTCGCCGTGGTTCACCATTCTCTTTTTCTTGTTCGGGGTTGCGGCGGGCTTTGTGACTCTTCTCAAGGATCTGAAGCGTTGGGGTCGCTGATTATTCGAGTGTCCTATATGATGTCGGGCACAACGGGCGGGGGAGAGCATGGAGCACCATCCGACCATCTTTCAGATTCCTAATTTTCTCGGGGCGATCGGGATTTCTGGGGCTTGGGTGCCGGAGCATGTCACGATGGCCTGGCTTGTCATGGCGATCCTGGTCAGCCTGTCCTATCTGGCCACAAGAAGGCTCGAGGCGGTTCCGGGACCGATGCAGAATTTCATGGAGGTGGTTGTCGAGGCGTTCGGCAACCTGTTGGAGCAGATGATCGGGCCGAAGGGGAAACGGTACCTCCCCCTGATCGGCACCGCAGGCCTCTTCATTCTCGTCGGCAATCTGCTGGGATCGATCCCCGGGCTGAAGCCGCCGACCGCGAACCTCAACACGACGGCGGCGCTGGCCATCACGGTCTTCCTGTCCTATAACTACTTCGGCATTAGAGAGCACGGGATCATTGCCTACTTGCGCCATTTCTGCGGACCGATCCTTTGGCTCGCTCCCATCATGTTTCCGATTGAATTTATCGGGCACTTGGCCAGACCGATCTCTCTCTCGATCCGATTGTTCGGCAATATCTTCGGCGAGGAAAGCGTCATTATCATTCTTCTCTCGCTCATATGGTTGGTGATCCCGTACGGCATCTATCTCGCCATCATGATGCCCCTCAGCCTTTTTACAAGCGTCGTGCAGACCTTCATCTTCGTGATGCTGTCCATGGTCTATATCGCTGGAGCGGTTCACGTCGAACAGGAGGAGCACCACTAACCCCATTACCTTCTCAAAGGAGTCGCGTCGATGAGTCGCACGCAAGGAGCGCTCGTTCTGCTGTTCATGACTGTTGTGCTTGCCGCTGGAGCCCAGACCGCCTTTGGCGCTGAGGGTGCCAAGTCCGAGTCCTCGACCTTCTTTGTCGTGTCAGTCCTGACTGGAGGATTTGCCATGGCCATCGCTTCGGCGGCGGCGGCGATCGGCCAGAGCCGAGCCATCGTGAGCGCGCTGGACGCGATCGGTCGGCAGCCCTCTGCGGCGGGGCGTATCCAGGTGGCCATGATCATCGGCCTGGCGCTGATCGAATCCCTGGCCATTTATGTGCTGCTGATCGCCCTGATCATCTTCTTTGCGAACCCCTTCATCAAGTACGTGGTCCCCGGCCCATAGACGACGTCGGGGCCTCGGCAACGTAGCCGATTGTCCGGGACTATAGAGCCGTGCTTCTCTCATACCTGCCGATCCTTATCTTGGTCCTGTTGGCAGCCGGCTTCGCGTTGGCCACCCTGTTCTTATCGTCGGCGCTGGGGCCCCGGCGGCCTTCCAAGGATAAACTCTCCACGTACGAGTGCGGGATCGATCCGGTGGGCAGTGCCCGAGAGCGGTTCTCGGTCAAGTTCTACCTGGTCGCGATGTTGTTCATTATCTTCGACATCGAGATCGTGTTCCTCTATCCCTGGGCGGTTATCCTGAATAGCCTGGGACTCTTCGGATTGGTCGAAATGTTCTTCTTCCTCGGGATCCTCCTGATCGGCCTCCTGTATGTCTGGAAGAAGGGCGGCCTGGAATGGACGACCTGAAGGAGGCAAACGCGGAGGAGAACCTCACTGTTTGGAAGCTGCGGGAACGGTTTCCAGAAGCGATCCTCTCGACCAAGAGCTTCCGCAACGAGATCACCATTGTTGTCAAGCCGTCTGAGATCTCCCGCGTCTGCCGGCATCTGAAAGAGGAGCCTGAGCTCCGATACGACTTCCTCTCGGACCTTACCGCGGTTGACCGCCTCCGTGAACATCCCCGCTTTGAAGTGGTTTATCACCTCTATTCGCTCCAGTTTAAGCGGCGGGTCCGCCTGAAGGTTCTGGTCGAAGAGGGCGAAGCGGTCCCGAGTGTGACGCAGGTCTGGGGAACGGCCGACTGGCATGAGCGAGAGGTCTATGACATGTTCGGTGTGGGGGTTGAAGGGCACCCGGACCTTCGGAGGATCCTGATGCCGGAGGACTGGGAGGGCCATCCGCTCCGAAAAGACTATCCGGTACAAGCGTCCCCCAAGTGGTGGGAAGAGGGGGGTGAGCGGTGACTGAAGCCCGCACCATGACGATCAACATGGGACCTCAACACCCCAGCACCCACGGCGTGCTTCGATTGGTCCTGGAGCTGGACGGGGAGGTGGTGGTGAGGTGTACCCCTCACATCGGCTACCTGCACACCGGGATGGAGAAGATCGCTGAGAGCAAGCGGTACCAGCAGGTCATCCCGATCACCGACCGGATGGATTACCTGGCCCCCCTCAGCAATAACCTGGCGTATGTGTTGGCCGTAGAGAAGCTGATGGGAATCGAGGTCCCGCCCAGGGCCAAGGTGATCCGCGTGATGATGACCGAGTTGACCCGGATCGGGAGCCACCTGGTCTGGTTGGGGACGCATGCCATCGACATCGGAGCGATGAGCGTGTTCCTCTACGCCTTCCGGGAGCGGGAACAGATCCTGGACATGTACGAGCAGGTGGCAGGGGCCAGGATGATGTCCAGCTACTTCCGCGTGGGGGGGCTGTTTGCCGACCTGCCGGAGCCATTCGAGGAAACCGTCCGCTCCTTTGTGACCAGCTTTCCAGATCGCCTGGCCGAGTATGAGGACCTCCTCACCGCGAACCCGATCTGGATCCAGCGGACCAAGGGCGTCGGCGTGATCAAGCCGGAGGACGCCGTGGACCTCGGCATGAGCGGCCCGAACCTCCGCGCCTGCGGGGTCCCATGGGACATCCGAAAGTCCCATCCGTACTCGGGCTACGAGCAGTACAGCTTCGAGATCTCGAGAGGGACCCATGGCGACGTGTATGATCGATACCTCTGCCGCGTCTTTGAGATGCGGCAGAGCATCGCCATCGTTCGCCAAGCCCTAGAGCGCCTTCCGGATGGGCCGATTGCCGTTGCCGATCCGAAGGTGACTCCGCCGCCCAAGCCGATGGTCAAGAAGAGCATGGAGGCCCTGATCCATCATTTCCTGCTCTGGTCCGAAGGATTCCGGACGCCGGTGGGAGAGGTCTATCAGAGCATCGAGTCGCCAAAGGGCGAGTTCGGTGTATATCTGGTTAGCGATGGCAGCAACATCCCTTACCGTGTTCATTTTCGCGCACCGTCCTTCGTCAACCTCCAGGCCTTGCCAAGGATGGCGGAGGGGCGGTTGGTGGCCGATGTGGTGGCGATTATCGGGAGCATCGATATTGTCCTGGGCGAGGTGGACCGCTGAAGTAAGGAGTGCGGTGTGCGAAGTGCGAGGTGCGCAGTGAAGGTTCAAGGGTGTAACGCGCGATGAAAGAAGAAACTGTCCAGCAGATCCTGTCCCGTTATGCCCATCGCCGGTCTGCGCTTCTTCCGCTGCTGCACCTCTGTCAGGAGGAGGCGGGGTATGTGACACCGGAGGCGATTGGCCAGTTGGGCGAGCGTCTCGGGCTGTCGCCGACCCAGGTGGCGGAGGTGGCCACCTTCTACGATATGTTCCGCCTCAAGCCCGGCGGGCGGCGGGAGATCTGGGTATGCCACAACCTCAGTTGCTCCCTGTTGGGCGCTGAGGAGGTGGTCCGACGTCTTGAGGAGCGGCTCGGGGTGAAAGCGGGAGAGACCACCCCTGACGGGGCGTTTACGCTGAGGCGGTTTGAGTGCCTGGCTGCCTGCGAGATTGCGCCGGTCATCCAGGTGGGCCCCGATTATTACGGCCCTGTTCGTCCGGAAGACATCGACGCGCTGTTGGAGCGGTTACGAAATGGATAAGCTGTCAGCCATCAGCGGTCAGCGTTCTTGCTGAAGGCTGACGGCTGAACGCTGAATGCTCTTGAGATCGAGCACACATGAGCGAGAAGGTTCTCACCAAGCGATTCGAGATCTCGGGGTATCGCGGGACCATCGAGGAGTACCTGGCCACCGGAGGGTATCAGGCCATACCCAGGGCGCTCAAGGAGTACAGCCCGGAGAGCCTGATCGATCTGGTGAGACGATCGGGGCTGAGGGGCCGTGGCGGCGCAGGCTTTCCCACCGGGGTCAAGTGGGGCTTCGTCCCAAAGGACCCGACCCTGACCAAGTACCTGGTCTGTAATGCCGATGAAAGCGAGCCGGGCACCTTCAAGGATCGGGATCTGATCACGAGGGATCCGCACCAGCTCCTGGAAGGGATCATCCTGGCCAGTTACGCCATTGGCTGTCGGACGGCGTACATCTACCTCCGGGGAGAGTTCGTCGCGGGCGCGGTCATTATGGAGCAGGCGATCCAGGACGCGGCCGCCCATGGCTTCTTGGGGAACAATATCCTGGGCAGCGGTTTCAATCTAAAGGTGCACCTGCACCGCGGCGCCGGCGCCTACATCTGCGGAGAGGAGACCGCACTGTTGGAGTCGCTGGAGGGAAAACGAGGTCTGCCGCGGCTGAAACCGCCCTTCCCGGCGTCGGCGGGTCTCTACCGCCTGCCCACCGTCGTGAACAATGTGGAGACGCTTTGTAATCTCCCGCACATCGTACTGAGAGGGGCTGAGTGGTTTTCAAGCATCGGCAGCCCAAAGAGCACAGGAAACAGGATCTTTTCCGTGAGCGGCCACGTGCGTCGGCCGGGCAACTACGAGCTGCCGATGGATGTGCCAATGAGAGAGTTAATCTTCCAACACGCGGGCGGGATGCGGGGGGATCGTCGCTTGAAGGCGGTGATCCCTGGAGGTTCGTCGGTACCGGTGCTCACCGAACAGCATCTGGATACCCGCATGGACTTTGAATCCCTGGCCAAGGCCGGCTCCATGGCCGGGTCAGGTGGCGTCATGGTCATGGATGACTCCACCTGCATGGTGCGGGCCGGAGAGATCGTTGCACGGTTCTATCACCACGAATCGTGCGGGCAGTGTACCCAGTGCCGCGAGGGGACCGCGTGGCTCCACAAGACGCTCCGGAGGATCGAGGCGGGTCGCGGCCGGAAGGTCGACATGGACTTGCTGATGGACATCTGCGACAACATGAAGGGGAAAACCATCTGCCCACTCAGTGACGCAGCCGCCATGCCGATCGAGAGCTATCTGAAGTATTTTGGCGATGAATTCGAGCAACACATCGTGGAACGCGCCTGCCCGTTCGGATCCGGGGGCGGGTCCTAGGCGGGCCGTAGGAAATCAGGATGCCAGAACCCGCTTTCTTCGTTGTCATGCTGGCGAAGATCGCTGTGGTCTTCGGCCTGATGTTGCTGAGTGTTGCCTACCTGACGTGGTTGGAACGCAAGGTCATCAGCGACTTTCAGGTCCGACTCGGGCCGATGCGGGTGGGCCCCCACGGCCTCCTCCAGCCGATCGCCGACGGGATCAAGTTGATGTTCAAGGAGGATATTATCCCTGAGGCCGCCGACCGCGCGATCTATGTCCTGGCCCCTACGCTGGCCCTCATCCCTGCTTTCATCTCCTTCGCCGTGATCCCGTTCGGGGACCGGGTACGTCTCTTCGGCCAGAGCATCGACATGGTGATCAGCGACGTCAACGTCGGGCTCTTGTATCTGTTCGGTGTCGCCTCTCTCGGAGTCTATGGGATTGTCTTGGGGGGCTGGGCCTCGAACAATAAGTACGCGCTCCTGGGGGGACTGCGGTCGGCGGCCCAGATGATCAGTTATGAGCTGTCGATGGGTCTCTCGGTGGTCGGGGTCCTGATGCTCTCCGAATCACTGAGTCTGGTGAGAATCGTAGGCGCCCAGTCAAAGGCCTGGTTCATCCTGCTTCAACCGATCGGTTTCTTGATCTTCCTGATCTGCGCGATCGCCGAGACCAATCGTGCCCCCTTCGATCTCCCGGAAGCCGAGACCGAGCTCGTGGCAGGCTTCCACGTGGAATACAGCTCCATGAAGTTCGCCATGTACTTCATGGCTGAGTACGCCAATATGATCACCGTTGCCGCCCTGGCGACGACCCTTTTCCTGGGCGGTTGGAGGGGGCCGTTCCTGCCACCGGTCGTCTGGTTTCTGGCCAAGCTCTACCTGGTTATTTTTCTCTTTATCTGGATCCGGGCTACCCTGCCGCGCTTCAGGTACGACCAGTTGATGCGATTCGGGTGGAAGGTTCTGCTGCCCCTGGCGCTGGCCAACATCGTGATCACGGCCGCCTTCGTGGCATTGAGGTAGGGATGGAGTGGTTGCTCTTCGTTCCGCTGGCCGCGCTGGCGCTCGGCACCGCTGCGTTTGTCATCCTGCTCCGGAATCCGATTTACTGCGCCCTTGCCCTCGTTGGAACCTTCTTCGCGCTTTCCGGGCTCTATCTCCTCCTGCAGGCTGAGTTCGTCGCTGTGGTGCAGGTCATCATCTATGCCGGAGCGATCATGGTCCTCTTTCTTTTTGTGATTATGTTGCTGGACGTGGGACACGAACCGCCCCCCTGGCTTCGGCGAGATCGGCCCAGATTACTGCTGGGGCTCGGCCTGGTCGCTCTTCTGGTTCTTGAGCTGGCTGTCGCCATCGGGTCCTGGATTGCTCCGGGCATCCGGGGACCTTACACATCCGACTATGTCAATGCGGTCGGGAATACCCAGCTCATTGGCCGTCTCCTGTTCACCGAGTTCCTGATCCCCTTCGAGATCACCTCCATCATCCTCCTCATCGCCATCGTTGGGGCGATGGTATTGGCCAGGAGGCAGTGAGGTGCGGTGCGGGGTGCGGGGTGCGGGGTGCGAGGGGCCATGACAGGAACTGTCCCTCTGAGCGCGTACCTGATCCTCAGCGCCGCCCTCTTTGCCATCGGGGTGATCGGGGTCGTGATCAGGCGCAACGCTCTCATCATCTTCATGGCGATCGAACTCATGTTGAACGCGGTGAACCTGACCTTCGTTGCATTCTCGAAGTTCCTGGGCTCAATGGATGGCCAGATCATCGTGTTTTTCGTCATGGCCGTGGCCGCCGCCGAGGTGGCGCTTGGGCTGGCCATCATCATTGCGCTCTACAGGAACAAAGAGTCGGTGAATGTGGATGACATCAATCTCCTTAAAGGATAGTCCGAGGTCCGTAGGGGCGACCCGCTGGGTCGCCCGTACGAGGTGCGGGGTGCGAAAAACCTCGCACTTCGCACTTCGCACGTCGCATGTCGCACATCTGGCCCATGTTTAACCAGATCTGGCTCATTCCAGTCATCCCGCTTGTGGGGAGCCTCGTCGTCGGCCTGATGGGCCGGTCGATGCGGAGAGGCTCCGTCGCCCTAATCGCCTGTGGGGCGGCATCGCTGGCGCTGCTGGCCTCCCTGGCTTCTTTCTGGCGCCTCCTGTCGCTGCCGCCGGACGCCAGGGTCCTTCGTCACTCGCTCGGCTCCTGGATCGCTTCTGGAGAACTCTCGGTTGCCTTTGGGTTCCTGTTTGATCCGCTCTCGGCGACCATGGCGTTGGTGGTAACGGGCGTCGGTTTGCTGATCCATGTCTATTCGATCGGCTACATGGGCGAGGATCGCGACTACCATCGCTTCTTCTCGCTGCTCAATCTCTTCCTGGCCGAGATGCTGGTCTTGGTTTTGGCCGATAACTACCTCCTTCTCTTTCTGGGGTGGGAAGGGGTTGGCCTCTGCTCGTACCTCCTGATTGCCTTCTGGTTCGAGCGACCGGCGGCGGCCTCCGCCGGGACCAAGGCCTTTCTGGTGAACCGGATCGGCGACGCGGCCGTTGTGGTGGCGATGATCTGGATGATCCTGTTGTTCGGGACGCTGGACTTCCAGACGATCTTTACGGGAGCGCCGGCAACGCTTTCGCATGGTTCCCTGGCGGCTTCGGTCCTCTCATTGCTTCTCTTTGCCGGGGCGGTGGGGAAGTCGGCCCAGCTTCCCCTGTACGTGTGGCTGCCAGATGCGATGGAGGGTCCCACGCCGGTCTCGGCGCTCATCCACGCCGCCACCATGGTGACAGCCGGGGTCTATATGGTCGCCCGCTCCGCCCCCCTGTTCCAACTGGCGCCCGTGAGCCTGGAGATCGTCGCATGGGTCGGCGGCATAACCGCCCTCTATGCTGCCAGCATCGCCTTGGTTCAGACCGACATCAAGCGGATCATTGCCTATTCGACCATCTCTCAACTCGGCTATATGTTCTTGGGTTTGGGAGTCGGCGCGTACGCGGCGGGCATCTTCCATCTCATGACCCATGCCTTCTTCAAGGCGCTTCTCTTCCTGGCCGCCGGGTCGGTGATTCATGCGTTGGCAGGCGAACAAGACCTCAGAAGAATGGGCGGCTTGCGGCGGTCCCTCAGGGTGACTGCCGGGTGCTTTCTCGTCGGCGCGCTTGCGAACGCAGGGATTATCCCGTTCGCCGGCTTCTGGAGCAAGGACGAGATCCTTCTCGCCGCGTATGCTTCGGGCCATCGGCTGCTCTGGATCGTTGGAGCACTGACCGCGGCGGGTACCGGCTTCTACATGTTCCGCCTTTACTTTCTTGCCTTTGAGGGAGAGTCCAGGCTGACGCCCGAAGCGGCCAGTCACCTGCACGAGTCTCCGTGGAGCATGCGTTTGCCGCTCGTACTGCTGGCCCTCGGATCGGCGACGGTCGGCTTCTTCGGGATCCCACCGGAGTCCGGGGTGTTTCATCGTTTTCTGGGGCCGTCCTTCCCGGTCTCGGGGCATCAAGGAGGCTCAGCCCCGTCCCCCTCCGGGATCGGCCTGGCGCTCGCAGCTCTCGTGATGGCGGGGGCGGGGATCCTCATGGCCTTCCGTTATTATCTTCGGGACCCCAAAGAACCCGAGGCGCTGGCCGAACGGTACCCGACCCTGTACCGAATCCTCGTCCACAAATACTGGGTTGACGAGCTGTATGACGATCTCGTCGTCCGCCCGACCATGGCTGGTGCCCGCTTCGTCTCCGCGTCGTTCGATGCGGGTCTGGTAGACGGGGCGGTCAACGGCATCGGTTCCCTCCTGGGCAGCGCCGGTGCCCTTCTGAGGCGGCTTCAGACCGGCCATGTTCCGGCCTATGTCCTGTCGATCCTGGTGGGGGCAGTCGTGCTTTTGGGGTACCTCGCGTTTCATGGATAGCATGCTGGATAACACATGAGCCAGGCGGCCGGGCCGATCCTGTCAACCCTCATCGCGCTTCCCCTACTCGGGGCCATGCTGCTCGTCCTGGTAGATGGGGCGCGGGAGGGGCTCATCAAGCGGATCGCGCTGGCCGTCTCCTGCCTGGGTTTCCTCCTCTCCCTGATCGTGTATGGCCGCTTTGACCCCACAGTTGCCGGGATGCAATTTGTAGAGCGTGTCCCTTGGATCAGCTCGATCGGGAGCAGTTATGTCCTCGGGGTAGACGGGATCAGCCTTCCGCTGCTGCTCCTCACCACGTTCTTATCGCCGGTCGCCATTCTCGCGTCCTTCTCCGGCATCCCGCGCAGGCTGAAGGGGTTCATGATTTGCATGCTCCTGTTGGAGGGGGGAATGATCGGGGTGTTTCTGGCCCTGGATCTTCTTCTGTTCTACGTGTTCTGGGAGGGGACGTTGATCCCGATGTATTTTCTGATCGGGATATGGGGCGGCCCTCGGCGTATCTACGCCACCCTGAAGTTCGTGCTATTTACGATGGCCGGGAGCGTCCTGATGTTGCTGGCGATGATCGCCCTGGCGGTTCTGCATCGAAGTACCACAGGTCGGCTGAGCTTTGACCTCCTGGAATTGATTGGCGCTGCGATCCCGTTCGGGCTTCAAGTGTGGCTATTTGCCGCCTTTGCCCTCGCCTTTGCCATTAAAGTGCCGATGCTCCCGTTTCATACCTGGCTTCCCGACGCCCATGTGGAGGCTCCCACCGCGGGAAGCGTGCTGTTAGCGGGGGTCCTTCTAAAGATGGGGACCTATGGCTTCCTCCGGTTCGCGCTCCCGCTCTTCCCGGCAGCGGCCGCCGCCTTCTCTCCACTGATCTCGGTGCTCGCGGTGATCGGCATCCTGTACGGCGCACTGGTCTCGCTGGCGCAGGACGACCTCAAGCGGCTGGTAGCCTATAGCTCGGTGAGCCACCTGGGGTTCGTGATGCTGGGGATCTTTGCCATGAATCTGCAGGCGGTGGAGGGCTCGATCCTTCAAATGGTGAATCATGGTCTTTCCACCGGCGCCCTCTTTCTGTTGGTTGGAATGATCTATGAGCGGCGTCACACCCGAATCATAGGGGAGTTCGGTGGGCTCAGCCGGGTCATGCCCAGGTTTGCTCTCTGTTTCCTGGTCGTGGCGATGTCCTCTATCGGGCTTCCGGGGCTGAACGGGTTTGTGGGGGAGTTCCTGATCCTGGCGGGCACCTTCCGCGTCCACAGAGGGTTCGCGATCCTCGCCACCGTCGGGATCGTCTTGGCGGCGGTCTATATGCTGTGGATGTGGCAGCGCGTGATGTGGGGGGAGAGTCGGCGTTCGCAGAATCTCGATCTTCACGATCTTCGCCCCCGTGAGATAGCGATGTTGGTTCCGACGATCCTGCTCATTCTCTGGATCGGTCTCTTCCCGAATCACCTCCTCAGAAAGATGGATGCCTCAGTGACTCATCTCCTTGGCGGAGTGCGAGGTGCGACGTCCGAGGTGCGGGGTGTGAAATAATGGATCTGGTGCTGCCTCGGATCGACTGGGCTCCCCTGGCCGCGATGTTGCCGGTTGCCTTCGGCGGCCTGGCGGCATTGGTGGGAGATCTCTTTCTGCCCGCGGGACGAAAGCGATTTATTCCGGCGCTGGGTCTGGCCTCCTTGGCGCTCTCGATCCTTGTCTCCATCGGGCTATGGGGAACGGTTCGCTTCTCAGTGAACGACGCCGTGGTCCTGGATCGGTTTGCGCTCTTCTCGTACCTCGTGTTCGCGCTGGTCTCCATCCTGAGTATTCTGCTCTCGATGGACTACCTCGACGCGAGCGCGCCTGACCAGGGTGAGTATTACAGCTTGGTGCTCTTCTCCACATTGGGGATGATGCTGATGGCCGCGGGTGGCGATCTGATCGTGATCTTCCTGGGGCTGGAAATGCTCTCGTTGGCTCTCTATACGCTGTGCGGCTTCCGAAAGGCCGAGCTTCGCTCGAACGAGGCGGCCTTGAAATATCTGCTCCTGGGAGCCTTCGCCAGCAGCTTTTTCCTCTATGGGATTGCCTTGATCTACGGGGCAACCGGCACGACGGTGCTCCGGAGGATCGTGGCGTTCCTGGCCGATGGGAGGCCTCCGAGCACACTACTGCTGGTCGGAACAGGATTGCTTCTCGTCGGATTCGGCTTCAAGGTGGCCTCCGTCCCCTTCCACATGTGGACGCCTGACGTCTACGAGGGCGCCCCGACATCGGTGACCGCGTTCATGATCGCAGGGACCAAGGCCGCAGCCTTTGCCGCTTTGGTGCGCGTGTTCCTGATGGCATTGCCAACCCTTCAGGTGCAGTGGTCAGCGCCCATCTGGGTTCTGGCGGTGCTCACGATGACCTTGGGGAATCTGGTCGCACTGGTCCAGAACAACATCAAGCGGATGCTGGCCTACAGCTCGATCGCGCACGCCGGCTATCTATTGGTCGCCCTCGTCGCCGGGGGGTCGCCCGGCGCCACCAGCATCCTCTTCTATCTCGTCGCCTACGCCTTGATGAACCTCGGGGCCTTTGCGGTGATCATCGCGTTGCAGGCGCGTGGCCAGGAGTTGCTCTCAGTGGCCGACTACGCCGGACTTGGGTTCCGGAGGCCGGTCCTCTCCGCCTGCATGGCCCTTTTCATGTTCTCGCTGGCCGGGCTTCCCCCCACCGCCGGCTTCATGGGGAAGCTCTTCATCTTCAGTGCCGCCGTCGAGGGGCATTACCACGAGCTGGCGGTGATCGGTGTCCTGAACAGCGTGGTCTCGGTCTACTTCTATCTGCGGCCGGTCGTCGTCATGTATATGAACGAGCCTGCGATCGAGCGGCCGCTGGTCCCGTCGTCGGCCGCAGCGATCTGGGCCGTGGCGTTGTCTGCGCTGGGAACCCTTCAGTTCGGCCTGTTTCCGGGGAGGTTGCTTGATCTCGCCCGCCAGTCGGTTGCCGCCCTTGGCGGATAGAGGAGGTCTCCAGATCCTATGAAAGCGATCAAGATTCCCGAAAAGACAGTGACCCGCCTTTCAATCTATCTGAGATGCCTGGAGGAGTTGGAGAACGACGGGGTGGTCAGCATGTCGTCCAAAGAGTTGGCGGAACGGTTCGGCTTGAATTCCGCGCAGGTCCGAAAGGACCTCGCTTACTTCGGCCAGTTCGGCGTTCGCGGTCTGGGCTACTACATCAGCGCACTCCGGAACAACCTGGAGCGGATTCTTGGCCTCAAGCAAGGCTGGGAGGTGGCGCTGGTTGGATTGGGAAACCTCGGCTCCGCACTGATCTCCTACAAAGGGTTTCAGGAGAAGGGGTTCACAATCTCCGCTGTGTTCGATCAGGATCCGGCCAAGATCGGTCGACAGGTGGAGGGGATTCAGGTGATGGGCACCTCAAGGATCGTTCCGGTCATCCGAAAACGAAAGATCAGAATCGGGATATTGGCCGTTCCTGCCGCCAGCGCCCAGGCTGTCCTCAGCCTTCTTGTGGAGGCGGGGGTTACCGCGGTCCTGAATTTTGTCCCGGCCCAATTGACGGTCCCTGAGTCGGTCAAGCTCCAGAACGTCGATTTATCTGTCCTGCTGAAGACCCTGAGCTACCACATCACCCGAACCGGGCGGCCCTCCGCCCGAAAAACCTGACCACCTCTCCCGGCGTATCAAAGCAGGCGACCCGCTCTTCGGGACGCCGTGTCCCCCGCGCCGCGCCCAAGCTGCCTTACTTCTTTTTGAGGAGCGCGTCGATGTTCCGTTTGAACTCTCCCTCGGTCATCGCCCCCTGATGCTGTCCGAATAGAGTGCCGTCTTTGTTGATCAGGAAGCTGGCCGGGGTCCCCTCCACCTTGTAACGCCTGCCGATATCCCCGTCTGCGTCCCGGCCCACGCGGTAGGGGATTCCGTACTCTTCAACGAACTTCCGTGCGTCCTGTTCGTTGTCCCATTTCACGTTCACGCCCAGCATGACCAGCCCCTTGCCCTTGTACTGCTTGTAGAGCTTTGCCAGAACGGGAGCCTCCCGTTGACAGTGGCTTCATTTCGAATGAAAGAAGTTGACCAGGATCGGTTTCCCGCGGTAGTCCTTGAGTGAGATCGACTTTCCATCCAGGAGCTGCAGCGAGAAGTCCGGCACAGTGGCCGCTTGGGCGGCCCGGAGAGTCACTGCGCAGAACAGCAGCACGAACAGCCCGGCGATCGCGATCTGTTCCCTCGGGGCCGTCGGTGGTCGTCGTAATGCCTGTTTCATCTGTTGTTCCTCCGAAGATATCATGGCTGATCAGGGGGCCAGGTGGGTCCTACTCCAGCCCGTACTCTTTCCAGCGGCGAGCAACCAAGGTTATCGTGTCGGTGTCCATGACCTGCTCCGCGGGCCACTCCCGCGTGAAGCCTTCTTCCTTCCACTTGCGGGTCCCGTCGATCCCCATCTTTGAGCCATACTTGGGTAGGCGACTCGCGTGGTCGAGGGTTTCGACCGGGCCCAGGACAAACTCGATATCGCGCTCCGGGTCGATGTGGTTCAGGACCTTCCAGGTGACCTCCGCCAGGTCCCGGACGTTCACATCCTTATCCACCACGACGATCACCTTCGAGAACATCGCCTGGCCAAGGCCCCAGATCGCGTGCATGATCTTGCGCGCGTGCCCGGGATACTGTTTGTCGATGCTCACGATAAAGAGATTGTGGAAGATCCCCTCGAACGGCATGTGGAAATCCACGACCTCGGGCAGTTGCTTCCTCAGGAGGGGGCGAGTCAGCCGTTCCACAGCGGCGCCCATGTGGCAATCTTCCATGGGCGGGCGGCCGACGATGATCGTCTGATAGATCGGGTCGCGTCGGTGGGTGATGGCGGTCAAGTGAAAGACGGGATAGTGATCGGGGAGAGAGTAAAAGCCGGTATGGTCGCCGAAGGGCCCCTCCAGGCGCATCTCGTCGGGCTCCACGTACCCTTCAAGGACGATCTCGGCGTTGGCCGGGACATCGAGCTCCACCGTCTCGCAAGGCACCAGTTCCACCGGGCGCTTCCGGAGAAACCCGGCGATGAGCATCTCGTCGATCCCCTCCGGCGCCGGCATGACCGCTGACAGTGTGGTTGCCGGGTCCGGCCCCAGCGCGACGGCGACCTCCGTGCGGCGGCCAAGGCGTTGGTTTTTTCTGTAGTGTCCGGCTCCGCCGTGATGGATGTGCCAGTGCATCCCGGCAGTGCGCCCGTCAAAGATCTGCATCCGGTAAAAACCGCAGTTTCGCGTGCCGGTCTCAGGGTCTTTCGTAAAGACCAACGGGAGGGTGATGTACTTTCCCCCGTCGAGGGGCCAACACTTGATCACCGGCAGCAGGTCGAACGACGGATCTTTGGTGATCATCACCTCCTTGCAGGGACCATCCTTGACCCGTTTGGGAAGAAACCCGGCGAAGTCCTTGAGCCGTGGAAGCATCCGGAGTTTTTCGAGGAACCCTTCAGGGGTCTTCATCTCCAGGATGCCGTCCAACTCTCTGGCCAAGTCGTCCAGCGAGGCAAGCTGCAGGGCCATACACATCCGGTCCTCTGTGCCGAAGGCGTTGATCAGAAGCGGCATCGAGGAACCCTTTACCCGCTCGAAGAGGAGCGCAGGGCCGAAGTGTTTGCTCACCCGATCGGTGATCTCGGCGATTTCGAGAACAGGATCGACTTCCACCGTGACGCGTTTCAGGGATCCTTGCCTCTCCAGGGCGGCGATGAAGGCCCGAAGGTCTTCGTAGGCCATAGCGACAATCTCCTAGCCAGCAATCAGCCGTCAGCAATCAGCCGTCAGCGGTCATCAAAGAAACCATCAGCCTTCAGCAACCAACTCTTAGCTGAATGCTGAGCGCTGATGGCTGACGGCAGTTCTCTGTCACTATAACGAAGGGGGAAAGGGTCGGCAAGGGAAAACTCGACTCAAATCCTCCCGGTCCGATACCTGGCGCAGTCCCCGGCATATTGACCTTGACCATAGATGACCGGCGCCCCTATACTGACGTGACTTCGAGTACTTCCGGCCCCTGGGTGCCGGGTTGCACGTTTGGCTTCGCGGTTCCAGGTTCCATGTTCCGGGTTGCGAGTTCGCCAACGCGTGAAATGTTCTTCAACGTGGAACCCGGAACTTGGAACGTGGAACACTTGTCAACGAGGTAACGAATGGGCCCCACTCCCCGTCCCTTCATCAAGTTGCTTCGCCAACGCGTCGATGAGCCTCCTCAGGCCGGCGCGGTATCGGCGCCGTTCGAGGAGCAGCGCGGGCTGATCGGGGCTCTGCAGATTCTGCTGCAGGGCTCCCCACCGGATGAAGGTCTCGTTCCGGCTCTGAAGGGTTTCATCGCCGATGAGCAGCGGAAGATCTTTGAGATCCATCGGCAGGGTGGGAGCGGCCGGGAGGTGGTAGAGGCCATCACCGACCTTACAGACGCGGTGATCATCTCCCTGTATCGGCTTGCGGATGCGGCGTGTGATCCGGACCTCAGGCGAACCACCGAAGGGTGCGTGTTGATCGCGCTGGGGGGCTATGGCCGTCGAGAGTTGAACCCGGGTTCCGACGTCGATCTCATGTTTCTCTATCTCCGCCGCGCCGACGGCTACCTGAATGCCATTTTGCCTCCGGTGCTCAGTACGCTCTGGGATGTCGGCTTCGTCGTTGGACATAGCTCCCGCTCCATCGAGGACTGCGTCAGAATAGCCGAGTCCGACCCGACATCGCGAACCTCCATGATGGAGGCCCGTTACCTCGCCGGGCAGCAAGAGATCTATCAAGCCTTCAGGGACAAGTTGGAGCGGTCAGTCTTCTACAAGCGGGCGAACGGCTTTGTCCAGCGGAAACTTGAAGAATCGCGTGAACGCCACCAGCGGTTCGGCGCCTCGATCTACGTGCAAGAGCCGAACATCAAGGAGGGTCCGGGTGGCCTCAGGGACCTGCATACCGCCATCTGGATCGCTCGCGTGACCCAGCGGACCGGCCCTCTGTCCGAACTGGTCCAGCGAGGGCTGCTCAGTCAGGAGGAGTCAGGACGTTGGGAGCTGGCCCTGGATTTTATGCTCCGTTTGCGCAATGATCTCCATTACCTGTGTCGCGCCAAGAACGACGTGCTCTCCCTGTCGCTGCAAGAACAGGTGGCAGCCAACCTCGAGTTTTCAGACACCGATGGGTCCTATGCTGTAGAACAGTTCATGCAACGGTATTATCTTGCCGCGAAAGAGATCTCGCAGTTGTCAGAGCGATTGATCTCGCGCTGCACGCGAGGGAAGTCTCAGGTGGAGAGGGTGATGAATATACTGAAGGCGCGCGATATCGGCGACGATCTGACGGAGATCGATCGCCAGATCCATGTGTTGCCGAAAAAGCGAGGGTTGTTTCGGGAGGACCCTGTTCGATTGCTGAAGGTCTTCTGGTATGCACAGCAAATGGGATACCAGCTGAGCGCGGAAGTACAGGATTACATCAGGGCCGATCTTCATCTCATTGACGAGGCGGTCAGGCGATCGAGTCGAGCGCTGGGGGTCTTTCTAGCGATTCTTCGAGAGCCGAAGGGGGTCGCTGGGTGGCTTCGCAGCATGCATGAGCTAGGGGTGCTCAGTGCCTACATCCCGGAGTTCGCCAAGCTGACCTGTCTGGTGCAATTCGACTTCTACCATAAGTACACCGTGGATGAGCACACCTTCCTCGCCATCGAGAACCTGGAGCACCTGGATGAGATCTCCGGTTTTTACGGCGAGGAGTTCCGCTCGATCGCGGCGGACGCGAAGAAGCTGGAGATCCTCCGGGTGGGGCTGTTGCTTCATGATATCGGCAAGGGCGAGGGGCGCGGCCACGTCCCAAAGGGGGTCGCCTTAGTCGATGCGATTCAGGCCAGGATCGGCCTTCCGGAAGCCGACGCCGACGACGTCCGATTCTTGGTGGCACACCACTTGGCCATGTCCCATGTCGCTCAGCGCCTGGACCTGGACGATGAGGCGATGGTCATCGACTTTGCCAAACAGGTTCAGACACTGGATCGCTTGAAGATGCTGTACCTCCTCACCTACGCTGACATCAAGGCGGTCGGACCGGAGGTATGGACCGAGTGGAAGGGCACGTTACTGTGGGAGCTCTACGTCAAGACCCATACCATCCTCACGAGAGGGATCCCGGAGGGCGAGGACGATCTCGCTCGGGCCGAACGAGTCAAGTCCCAGCTCGCGCAGGAGCTGTCGCCGGAGTTCACGGTTGAAACGGTCAAGCGGCATCTCCAGGAAGCGCCCACGCGCTATCTCCTGACGACGCCGTTGGGCAAGATCGCCTCTCACGTGCGTTTGATACAACGCGTGCAGCAGGGGGAGGAGGCGGCCAGCCAATGGGCGGCGTTCCCGTTGGCCGGATACTCCGAGTTCACCATCTGTGCCTATGGCCGCCACGGACGGCTTGCCCAGATCGTGGGGACCCTTACCGCCAACGGAATTAACATTCTCAGCGCCCAACTGTTCACGCTGACGAGCGGCATGGTGATCCGTCACTTCAGGGTGGACAACGGGAAGGGTTCTGCCATCGAGGACCCCAAGCTCTGGGAACGGCTGGTCGCCGATCTGCGGGATGTTCTGGCGGATCGGGTGAATGCCCGCGAACTGATCAAAAGCCGCAGGAAGGATGTCCTGGCTCGACCGCCACAGAAAGGCGCGTTGCCCCCGAGCAAGGTGGAGTTCGACAACCTGGTTTCGGAAGCCTACACCGTCCTGGATATCCGGACGCAGGACCGACTGGGGCTTCTGTACCTGATCGCCAGCACCCTCTCCGAGCTCAGTGTGGATATTCGCTCCGCAAAGATTACCACCGAGGCCGAGCAGGTCGTTGACGTGTTTTACGTCACAAACAAGGACGGGCGCAAGCTCTTGGACGAAGGGCGGAGAGAGCGGATCCGACAGGAACTGGAGCGGGCCCTCTCGGAGGGCTTCAATTAGTGCCGTTCCAACTATTTACCGCGAAACAGTGAGGCTTAGCCGAAAGAGATGTATATGTCGGATACCAGTGTGCCGTTAGCCGCAACAAGTTGGAACGGCATTAGCGCCGGGCCAGCACAGTCAGTTGTTGGAAGCGCGGCGGAGGTCTGATGAGACTGAGGGGCTAGCGTGAGGGTCGGTGGCGGGACACGGCTGTTCGTGATCTTCGGCGATCCGGTTGAGCATAGTCTCTCGCCGGTGATGCAGAACGCCGCACTCCAGGCCGCCGGCATCGACGGCCTCTATGTCCCATGGCGGGTCAGGGCCCCAGGATTGTCGACCGCCTTGAACTCTCTTCGCTGGATGGAAAACTTCGGCGGGGCGAACGTCACGCTTCCCCACAAGGAACAGGCGGCCTCGTTGGTCGATGAACTCTCGCCGGAGGCTGCGTCGGTGGGCGCCGTGAATACCATCGTCTCCCGGGACGGGCGTCTTCTCGGAGCCAACACCGACGGGCAGGGGTTCCTTCGGTCGCTTCAGGAGGAGGGCGATTTCGTGCCGCGGGGGCGCCGGGCTGCGATTCTTGGAGCCGGCGGTGCGGCGCGCGCCGTGGTCTGGAGTCTGGTTGAAGCCGGCATCGCGGAGCTCCTTATCCTGAATCGAACGAGCGAACGGGCCGAGTCGCTGGCTGACCTGGTCAGCCGAAGAATGGGGGTGTGGGCGCTCGGACTTGGGTTGGGCGATCCGCGAACTCCGGGGCAGCTTGCAACGTGTGCGCTTCTGGTCAATGCGACACCCGTCGGACTTCACCCTTCGGATCCCTCTCCGATCGAGCCGGCGCTCTTAGGGCCGCAGTGTCTGGTGCACGACCTGATCTACCGTCCTCGAGAGACAGCGTTACTCAGGGAGGCAAAGAGGCGAGGGTGTAAAGTCTTGGGTGGATTGGGAATGCTCCTGTATCAGGGGGCGCTGGCCTTCGAGCTCTGGACGGGGCGAAAGCCTCCGGAGCAGGCCATGAGGACGGCCCTCCTCCAAGCGCTCGCTTGACTTTTCCGAGATGGAGATAGATAATGCTCGGCAGCAAACGACTGACTTACCCAATGTGAGCCAGGAGAAGAGAGGGTACGCGCGTGGGATCCCAGCAACTCGGCCAGATGCTCTTGACGGCCAACCTGATCACCCCCAAGCAATTGGAGCGCGCCCTCGCCCAACAGAAGACCTTAGGGGGGCGGATCGGGTCGCATCTCGCCAAGCTCGGCTATATCAGTGAGGAGGAGATCTCGTCCTTCCTCAGCCGCCAGTACGGTGTTCCGGCTGCGGACCTTTCGAACATCAAGATCGACCCCGCTCTCACCAAGCTTGTTCCCGCTGAACTCGCTGATAAACATTCGCTGATCCCACTGAGCCGAGCCGGGAGCGTCCTCACGGTCGCCATGGCGAACCCGTCCGATATCTTTGCCATCGATGATGTCAAATTCGTGACGGGTTACAACGTCAAGCCGATGGTTGCCCCGGAGTCCTCGATCCGGAATGCCCTCAATAAGCACTACGAGACGGCCGGCCGTGCCCGGACCTCGGTCAAAGACGTCCAGCAACAAGAACAGCCGGCGGCTGATAGGGATCAGCTGGAAGTCGGGGAAGTTAACCTGGCGGAGCTGTATCAAGCCACCGAAGACTCGCCGGTGGTCAAGCTGGTCAATCTCGTTCTGATCGACGCCATCAAGAAGGGCGCCTCAGACATCCACCTGGAGCCGTACGAGAAGGGGTTTCGCATCCGCTTTAGGGTTGACGGCGTTCTCTACGAGGCCATGTCGCCGTTGCCATCGCTGCATGCTGCCGTAAGCTCCCGCGTGAAGATCATGGCGCGGATGGACATCGCCGAGCGGCGCATGCCCCAGGACGGTCGGATCAAGGTCAAGCTGGGGCAGCGGGAGCTCGATCTTCGGATCTCCACAGTCCCGACGCTCTTCGGGGAGAAGGTGGTCATGCGGTTGCTGAACCGCTCGAGCCTCGAATTGGACATGGCCAAGCTCGGCTTCGAGCCGCAGGCCCTCACCACATTCGAGAAGGCGATTCTCGCCCCATATGGGATGATCCTGGTGACCGGCCCGACCGGCAGCGGGAAGACGACCACCCTCTATTCGGCGCTGACGCGCCTCAACCGCGCCGAGACCAACATCATGACCGCGGAAGATCCGGTCGAGTACAATCTTGCCGGGATCAACCAGGTCCAGGCCAAACCGGATATCGGTTTGAACTTCCCGGCCCTGCTCAGGTCGTTTCTCCGACAGGATCCTGACATCATCATGGTAGGGGAGATACGTGACTACGATACCGCCGAGATCGCGATCAAGGCCGCCCTCACCGGTCACCTTGTGCTGAGCACCCTGCATACGAATGACGCCCCGAGCACGGTGAGCCGGCTCATCAGCATGGGTATCCCCCCGTATCTGGTCGCTGCTTCTCTCCACCTAGTCCTTGCCCAAAGGCTGGTGCGTCGGGTCTGCGTTGAGTGCCGTCAGGAGGTCACGGTCCCCGCTGTGGCCTTGCAGGATATCGGGTTCACTGAAGCGGAGGCCAAGGTGCTGATCTGCTATCGCGGCAAGGGGTGCATGGCCTGTAGTGACACCGGCTATCGAGGCAGGATCGCCCTCTTCGAGGTCATGCTGCTCAACGAGGAGATCCGAGAGGCGATCCTGCGTGGCGCTTCCGCCGTCGAGCTCCGTGAGTTGGGGCACAACCATGGGATGATAACCCTGCGGGAGAGCGGATTGCAGAAGATGCGGGACGGCGTCACGACGCTCGACGAGGTCGCGCGGGTCACCAGCCTCTTTTAATGACCATCAGCGTTCAGCCATCGGCGGTCAGCAGGCGTGCGGCTGTTAGCTGATTGCTGAGCGCTCACCTTGAGGTGCGCATGAATCTGCACGAGATGTTGAAGGAGATGGTGGACCGGGGCGCTTCCGATCTTCATCTCACCACCGGTGCCCCCCCCACGCTCCGTCTGCACGGCCTGATGTTGCCGCTTGGCGAATCTCCCCTGACTCAGGCGGAAACCAAAAGCCTGGCCTACAGTGTCCTGACTGATGCCCAGAAGCAGAAATTCGAAGAAGAGAAGGAGCTCGATCTGTCCTTCGGGATCAAAGGTCTCAGTCGCTTCCGGGCCAATGTCTACGTTCAGCGCGGAGCTGTGGGGATCGCGATCCGAACGATCCCGTACGCCATTCGCACCTTCGAAGAATTGGGCCTTCCCAAGGGTGTGGCCGATCTCTGCGAGAAGCCAAAAGGCCTGATCCTCGTGACAGGTCCGACCGGGTCAGGGAAATCGACGACACTTGCCACGATGATCGACAAGATCAACTCCGAGCGACATGAGCACATCGTGACGATCGAAGACCCCATCGAGTTCATGCACTCGAATAAGCAGTGCATTGTCAACCAGCGGGAGCTGCACTCCGACACGCGATCGTTCTCGGAGGCGCTCAGGCGCGTCTTGAGACAAGATCCTGACAAGGTCCTCATCGGAGAGATGCGGGATCCGGAGACGATTCAGACGGCGCTCACCATCGCCGAGACGGGGCACCTGACGTTTGCGACGCTCCACACCAACTCGTGCGTGGAAAGCATTAACCGCATCATCGACGTCTTTTCTCCTCACCAGCAGTCGCAGGTCCGCGCCCAGCTCTCGCTCGTTTTGGAAGGGGTGCTGTGCCAGGCGCTCATCCCCAGAAGCGATGGCCAGGGGCGTGTGCTGGCCTTGGAAATCATGATCCCGAACCCTGCCATCCGTAATCTGATCCGCGAAGACAAGGTCCACCAGATCTACTCGGCCATGCAAACCGGCCAGGAGAAGTTCGGAATGCAGACCATGAACCAGTCGCTCCTCGCTCACCATTTGAGGAGGACCATCACGCTCGAGGAGGCGATTCGAAGGAGCACGATGCCGGACGAGCTGATGCAGATGATCCAGCGGGCCCAGAAGACGAGGGTATAGGTATAAGCTAGAGTGCAAAGGGTATAGGGTAGAGGGTATAGGGTTAAGTAGAAGAGAGGGCTTCTATACCCTAACCCCTAAACCCTGCCTTAGAGGGAAACGATGCCGGTCTTTTCGTATCGGGGGCGAGCGAGGGGCGGCCGGATGGTGACCGGACAGATGGAGGCCAGCACTCCACAGGCCTTGGCGGCCCAACTGCGCGAGCAGCGCATCATGGCGACCTCCGTCATGGAGAGGCCCGAGCCGGTCCGTTTGAAGATTACCGGATTCGGCGGAAAGGTGAAAGATAAGGAGCTGACGGTTTTCACCCGCCAGATTGCCACCATGCTCAACGCCGGGCTTCCCTTGGTCCAGTCTCTGGAGGTTCTCGCGTCCCAACAGCCGAATAAACAGTTTAAGAAGGTCCTGACCAAGATCAGGGAGGATGTGGAAGGGGGCTCGACCTTTGCGGCCTCCATCAAGCGACACCCGGCGGTATTCACCTCCCTGTACATGAGCATGGTCGAGGCGGGAGAGGCGGGTGGGTTCCTCGACACCATCTTGAACCGCCTGGCGGGGTACATTGAAAAGACCATGGCCCTTCGCCGAAAGGTGAAGGGTGCGCTGATCTATCCGGTGACCATCATTACGGTCGCTGTTGCGATCGTGATCTTTCTGTTGATCTTCGTGATCCCGACCTTCAAGACCCTGTTCGAAGGGTTCGGCGTGGCGCTACCACTGCCAACCCGCATCGTCCTCGATCTGAGTCGCCTGGTCAAAACGCATATCGTGACCGGTCTCGGCGCGTTCGTCGGCACCGTCTTCGGACTTCGGTTTTACTACAGGACTGAGAAGGGGAAGAAGGTCATCGATTCGCTGCTGCTGCGGTTTCCGATCATCGGGCCACTCATTCGGAAGGTGTCGGTCGCCAAGTTTACGCGCACGTTGGGGACGCTGATCTCAAGCGGGGTGCCCATACTGGATGGGTTGAATATCACGGCGAAGGTTGCCGGCAATAAGGTTGTGGAAGAGGCGATTCTCAAGACCCGCTCCAGCATTGCCGAAGGGAAGACGATCGCCGACCCCTTAGGGGCGTCCGGGATCTTTCCCCCCATGGTGGTGCAGATGATCAGCGTCGGAGAACAGACCGGGGCCCTCGATACCATGCTGGCGAAGATCGCGGACTTCTACGACGCCGAGGTGGACCAGGCCGTCGCGAACCTGACCACCCTGCTCGAGCCGCTTATGATCGTCTTCCTTGGGGTGGTGGTCGGCGGCGTTATCATCGCGATGTACCTGCCCATCTTCAAGCTGGTCACGGTGGTGGGTCGCTGAAGGCCGACCGTGCCGGGCCAATCTTAGGGGTGAATGGTTGGAGGCACATTAGTGTCGGACGCCGATACCAATCGCCCGATCGAGGATGTGGCGCTGGGTGAACGGATCAAGCGGCTGATCGGCCTCCGCCTCCTGATCGCCTTCCTCTTTTTAGGCGGGGCGTCTATCCTGGCCAGTCGGGAGAGCCCCCCTTTCGCGCTGACCCCCCTCTTCGTCCTCGTGGCCTGCACCTGCCTTTTGAGCATCCTGTATCTTCTCCTTTTGAGAGGTATCCGGCAGATCAGAGCGCTGTGCGGTCTCCAGCTCTGGATCGACTCATTGCTCGTCACCGCCCTCGTCCACTATACAGGTGGAATCGATAGTCTCTTTGCGTTCGTCTACATCTTCCCCATCCTTGCGGCGGTCATCCTTCTCTCTCGCCGGTCCAGCCTGCTGTTGGCTGCCGGGAGCAGCATCCTGTACGGAGCGCTGATCAATATCCAGCTGCATGGCCTCATGCAACGGGCGCAGTTTCTCTCGGCGGCAGGCATTACGCACGATCCCTGGTACGCGATCTTCCAGACCTTCGTCAACAGCGTCGCGTTTTTTCTTGAGGCAATTTTAGGGAGCAACCTAGCCGAGCGGCTCAAAGAGGCAGGCCGCGAGTTGGAACAACAGCGCGCCGACCTGCGCAACCTCCGAACGCTGCACCAAGACATCGTGGCGAATATCCCCAGCGGGATCGTGACCCTGGACCTCAAAGGCCGGATCGTTTCGGTTAACCTGAGCGCGGAGAAGATCATTGGCCTGACGGCCGATGAGATGCGAGACACGAGCTGGCGAGACACCCCTTTTCGAGAGATCAAGCCGCTCGGAGCGCTTTTCTCCACATCCACGCCTCACTTCAGTGGGCTCTCGCAGGAGTTTCAGATCCGACGCCCAGATGGCCGCACCAGCCTGATCGGGATTAATTTCACTCCCTTGAAAACCTCAGATGGCTTGACCTTGGGCCTCGTAGGCATCTTTCAGGACTTGACGGAGCGCAGGCAGATCGAGGCCAGGCTTCGTCAAGCCGACCGTCTCGCAGCGGTGGGACAACTGGCGGCAGGGCTGGCCCACGAAGTCCGGAACCCGTTGGCCACGATCAGCGGAGCGATTCAGCTCGTGAAGGAAGAAGGGGCTGCGCGGCCTCAACTGCTTGACATCGTTCTTCGCGAGACCGATCGTCTGAAACTTGTGACAGGGCGGTTCCTGGATTTCGCAAGGCCAAGGCAGGCCCCGGAGAAGCAGTGCGATCTTGTTTCGCTCCTCCGAGAGATGGTCTCGCTGCTGGAAAAAAGTTGCGATGGCACGAGCACCGTGACCTTTTCATTTCAGTGTGAGGCTGAGCCCATCATGGTTGCGGCCGACCCAGATCAGATGAAGCAAGTCCTCTGGAACCTTGGCCTCAACGCGATTCAAGCGATGCCGGGAGGGGGGCGACTCACGTTTGCCATCCGCCGCCGCGTGTCCGACAACGGCGCAGGGTGGGCGGCGGTCGAGTTGACGGATACAGGGCCGGGGATCCCGCCGGGCGAGGTGGATCGCATCTTCGATCCGTTCTATACGACCAAGTCGGGTGGGACAGGTCTTGGCCTCGCCATCGCGCAGAAGATCATCGACAATCTCGGCGGGAGGATCGAGGTGGTCAGCAGAGAGGGAGACGGGGCGACCTTCACGGTCTACCTCAAACAGGCCCCGGGTGAGGCGCGTTCAGGCTGACGCGCACAGAGAGTGTGATGGGCAAGGTACTGGTTGTCGATGACGAGCCGGCGATGCGAGAATTCCTGACCGTGCTCCTGGAGAAACAGGGACATCGTGTCATCACGGCCGCTGAGGGTGAGCAGGCGCTTCAACTCGTCGCGGAACACACGCCTGATCTCGTGATCTCGGATCTTCGGATGCCGAATGTGGATGGGATCGGCCTGCTGGCCGGAATCCGTAAACAGCACCCCGAATTGCCTGTGATCCTGGTCACTGCATACGCCTCCTCGGATTCCACCATACAAGCCATGCGATTGGGCGCCGACGACTACATCACGAAGCCGTTCCGGATCGAGGAGATCCGGTTGGTGGTGGAAAAGGCCTTGGCGAGGCGCAAGAGGCGACATCAGGATCAGACCAGCCAGCCAGCGGTCCAGGAGGCGCCGCAGCTCGAGGGGATGATCGGGCGAAGCCCGAAGATGATCGAGCTGTATAAGCTGATCAGCAAGATCGCCGGGCTGGACAGTACCGTCCTGATCACCGGGGAGAGTGGGACAGGGAAGGAGCTGGTAGCGAGAACCATCCATTGCGCAAGTCCCAGGGCCGATCGCCCGTTTCTCGCCATCAATTGCGGAGGCATTCCGGAAGGGCTGTTGGAAAGCGAGTTGTTCGGGCACGTCAAAGGGGCGTTCACGGGGGCCGTGTCACACAAGGTGGGGCTTTTCGAGGTCGCCCATGGCGGGACGGTCCTTTTGGACGAGATCGCAGAGATGAGTCCGGGCCTCCAGGTGAAGCTGCTTCGATTCCTCCAGTGGCGAAGCCTCAGGCGGGTAGGGGGCACAGAGGACCTGGAGGTGGACGTCCGGCTCATCGCGGCCACGAACAAGGATCTCGCCAAGGTGATCGCCGACGGGGGCTTTCGTGAGGATCTTTATTATCGGTTGAACGTCATCCCCATCCATGTCCCGCCCCTGCGCGAGCGAAAGGAAGACATCCCCTTGCTGGCACATAGCCTCTTAACCCAGTTCTCCCTTCGGCAACAGAGAGGGCCCGCGTCGATCTCTCAAGAGGTCATGGAGGCCCTGATCGGGTATGCCTGGCCAGGCAATGTCAGGGAGCTGGAGAATGCGATAGAACGGGCCGTGGCCCTCGAAACGACCGACCAGTTGACGTCGGCAATCCTTCCATTACAGATCAGGAAAGGAGACGATGGGGGTGGGCAGCCAGGGCGGGTGACCGTCGCCCTTCCGCCGGAAGGGATCGAGTTGGAAGCGACCGTCTCCAACGTCGAAAAGGATTTGATGTTTCAAGCGCTGGAGCGTTCGGGATGGGTTCAAAAACGCGCTGCCGAACTGCTCCAGATCAGCCTTCGCTCCTTCCGCCACAAGGCGAAAAAGTACGGGATCAAAAAGGCCGGGCGTGGCGTCTAAGACCTCCTCCTGAACCGCGGTGGATTCGGCAGTCCGTAGTAGACCCTCTCCACTTCACTGGATCATTTCCTGGGGTCTTCTCTGCCTTCTGATGACCCTGCCGTTATCGGATGGCGGCAGAACCTCATTTGCCAGGGCGATGCTGACAGCCGGTGTTTTCTCCCTCCTCGCCCTGCAACTCATCAGCGACGAGGGTCACGTATCGATAAAGAGGCTTCCCCTTCGGTGGCTAGCTCTCGCCGGGCTCCTCACGGTGTCCTCGTGCCTCGTGTCGATCTTCAAGGATCTCAGTGTGAAGGAAGCCCTGACACTGTGGAGCATCATTGCCGGGTCCATCCTGGCCGGTCATGTCGCCGTGCAGGGCCATCGTCGGGCGCTCATTGTCACAATCCTGGCGAGCGGGGTTCTCGTCACCCTCCTCGCGGTCCCATCCTATCTGGCCGCTCCCGCGGACTCGACGGCGGCGGTGGCCCTCTCAGGCTCGTTCCATTACCCCAATGGCCTCGGGAGCTTTCTCCTGCTGATCGTTTTCCTGCCTTGCGCATTTCTCTTCCACGGGGGAACGCGGTTGGCGTCAGTCGCCTCGGCCTGTGCGCTCGGGGTTCTTGGCGCCGCCTTGATCCTCACACATTCTCGAGGGGTGTGGGCGTCCGGGCTGATTGCCCTGATCTGTTGGACGGTGGTTGAACGGAAACTTATCTGGGCTCACCGCCGAAGAATAGCCCTGGCGGCATTCCTGATCACCAGCCTCGTCGTTATGGCGTCCCGCCGGCCTGCGGATATCGCGCCTCGTTTGGCTTCTCTGACCGCGGCAACATCCAAGAAGACCGAAGACCCATCCTTTCAGTGGCGGCGGGATATCTATGGCTGGACCCTCGACATCATTAAGGATCACCCCTTGATGGGTACGGGGATCGGCACATTTTCGATCGCCATCAAGCTGTATCAGCGCGCTCCCTACATCACGAGTCTGTATGCTCACAGCCACTACCTCCAGACCGCAGCAGAGATGGGGCTCCCGGCCCTTTTTGGACTCCTGCTGTTCCTTGGCTTCCTTGTCAGACAAGGGTGGAAGATTCTCGCGGCACTGGAACCGAAAAGCCGCGAAAGGAGCCTGGCCGCCGGCCTCGCCGCAGGACTCTTGGGTTCTTCGCTGCATGCTGCCATAGACCTCGGCTGGAGCTATCCCGCGGTCGCCCTGGTATTTGGCGTGGAAGCAACCATGCTATTCAGTCTGACCCCGCAATCCTTCATGCCTAGAGACCGCGGCGTTCAGGCCGCAGCAAGGCCTTCAGCGATGCGGTCCATCCTGCTCTCATTCTGTCTCGTGATGGCGGTCCTCGCGGGCTCACGCTACTATGCTGAGGTGTTCCGGAATGAAGGCAACCTGGCGCTTGATAGTGGAGAGTATGATCGCGCCGTCCGGGCTTTTCGCTGGTCCTCTCGTTTGAATCCGCTCTTTTACTCGCCGCGCCAGCGGATGGCTTTGGCGTACGCTGCCCAGGGTGATCGACGGAACAGCCAGCGAGAGGCAGAGGCTGCCTTCCGCCTTAACTCGTTCGATGGGGACTCGTTCCATGCCTTGGCCCGAATCCATCGGCAGGCAGGCCAAGATGGAAAGGCAGAATCGGAATTTCTTTCCGCCGTTACACTTCAGCCCTATACCCGCCCGATTTTCTATTATGACCTCGCCGAATTGTCTCTGGCGCTGGGAAAGATGGCCGAGGCCCAAGCTTGGTTAAAGAGAGGGACCGAGATTTTTAGACCGGAAATCGTGACACGACCCCTCAATCGGTGTCTCGCGCCAGGAGACCGTTACATTTTAGCCGGGATGTATCGCCGGATGGCGGAGATATGGCGCAGCGAGTGGGGGATCTCGGAGGGGAAACGAGCCGAGGAGGTTGCCGTGAGGCTCGCCAGGCCAGCGACGGAGGAGATATGCTTTCGTGGGATGAAGGGGCCGTTTCTTGCGCCGGAATCGACCATTGTGGCCTATTGGGAGTCGAGGAGTAAGAGAGATTGGCCACGCGTCATTGCCACCTTCGCCCGGGAGGCGGATGAACGGTTCAAGAGCGAGTCCCTGACGAGCTTGCCTTCTGATGTTGTGACTGTCGAGGTAGATTGGATCGTCCGTTTGGACGGAAATGAAAATGCGGCGAAGGTGGGCTACGAGGTCAAGCTCTTGACGGACGGCGCTCAAGTAAGAAGGGTGGCGTTCACGGATAGCCTGGTGGTGGAACGTGCCGGCTGGCGTCTCATCCAGAGGGAGATCGGTTTGAACTGACAGAATTTGTCACATAGGCTTCAAAAATCTGTCACTGGTTGGGAGTACATTGTGGGAAATCTCTGAATTAAACAAGGCCTATTCCACCGATCTCGAGATGACGATGATGGCTGTAACTACCGGACAAAAAAGAGAAATACTAGATTCTCTCGCGGAGGGACCGGGTCATCTTCTCCGGTGCAAATATATTGGCATTGATCTTGCCCATTACGTGTGCTGGGATTGCTCAAAGAAGGCGCTTTCTGCAGCCTTCGATACTGGTAAAAGGAGGAGCCAACAATGTTGCACCGGTTGCGAAGAAAGGCAAAGGGGTTCACATTGATCGAACTCCTGATCGTTGTGGCGATTATCGGCGTCCTGGCGGCGATCGCCATCCCGAACCTGCTCACGGCCCAGAAGAGGGCCAAAACATCCCGGGCTCTGGCTGACACTAAGCAGATTGTTTCCCAGACGATGCTGTACGCCAACGACAGCAACATATATCCGACAGATTTGGCGACCCTGCAGACTACGGGCTACATCAGCGCGACCTCCGACCCCTTCGCGGCCGCCGGTACGGCCTATTGTATTAGCTTTCCGACCACTGTGCCTGCGTTAGCCGACCATATTTGGGCGCAAAGCGTGGGCCCGGCGGTAGCAGCCTGCACGGCCATACCCGCTGCTAGTGTGAGTACAGGACCGATCGGCTATTCAAATAAGTGGGGGGCAATCGAGTGTCCCTCCTGCTAGTGCCGTTCCAACTATTTACGCCTAAATGGTAAGGCCAGTGCCGTTCCAACCGTTTGGGCAAGAGAATATTTGTTGGCGATCAGGCAAGAAGAGTTGGAACGGCATTAGCCGCAACAGGTTGGAACGGCACTAGCAGCAGGTCTCAGACGATCTACAGCAGAGACAGAACCAACTGGGTGGGCTCCTGACAAGCCCACCCAGTTTTATCCCTCTTCGTCTGTTTTCCCCTCCCGCCTGTCCCTCTGCAACGAATGAGGTCCTATTCGCTCCTGTCCCCGCCTCCAGGTACAGGCGGGGGCGCCGGGAGCGATCCGCGAGACTGAGGTGGTCCCACTGACCGGCGGCATAGCGGGTGCGCCACCAGTAGCGGCGGTAGGGCCGGTTTCGCAATAGGGGAGCGGGCTCAACTGCACTTCAGCCGCGAGGCTCTGCGGGACGCGGGACGCGTGCTTAGCGTGCCGATTCGAACCTGGCAAGAGGTGATCCACGATTGATTTGATCCTGCCTCCTCCTCTATCACACTGGTTTCAAGTTGTCATCCTTGGACCACCCATTTTCGTGACCCCTTTTCTCTCGCGTTTTCGCCGCAAGCAGCGCGGCATGAGCCACTGGACCCTTTTGTTTCCCCATTCTCCCCTATTGGCACTTATATTATGTATGCGCGAAATTGTTTTGTTACTTAATTTCTCGTTTTGAAGCACAATAAGTAATAGAATTAACATAAAGGTATTACGCTGCCCATTGCTCTGTTCGCCCGTCAATATCTACACTTATCACCAGAGAGCAGATGCGTCGACTACGAGGCTTTTCACTCGCGGAGGTATTGGTATCCCTGGGGATTCTCGCGACCCTGGGCATCATCGCCATGCCGTGGTTCTCAGGATTGATGCAAAGCTATCGCCTCAATGCCGCCACCCTGCAAGTGGCCGGCGATCTGCGGTACGCGCAGTCGTTGGCCGTCTCCAACGGAGGATACTACCGGTTTCATTGGGGCAACGACGCTCTCGTCAACCAATCAAATAGCTACCGGATCGAAAAGAGCACAAATGGGACCTCTTGGCCGGTTGCGAGCGCGACGATGGCCTCTGATCCGAATGTGATCAGCAGTTGGATGAACATTGGCACAAGCTATCCTGGGATGACTCTCACCGCTCTCAATGACGCCAACAACGCCACCCTCACTGGGGTCGTCTTTAATTCTCGGGGTAGCTCGTCCGACCCGAGCAACGCGGCCCTCACCAACCCGATCACGTTCACCGTCAGCTCCACAGCCGGAACTTCGAACACGATTCAGGTTCGCCGAACAGGGAGCGTGAGGATTCTATGATTCCGAAACGGAGGTCCGGAAAGCTCACGTTTAGACACTGGCAAGGATTCACGGTGATGGAAGTCCTCATTGCGGGCACCATCGTCGTGGTTGGCTTTCTGGCCTTGGCCACGATGTTCCCTACCGGCTATGCGACCGTGACCAAGAGCGGCATCCAAAGCATAGGCCTCGCGCTCGCCCAGCAGCGGATCGAATTTCTCAGGAACGCGGCCTACGACAATATCACCGCCACGACAGAATCCTCCATCCCGGGGTATTCGGGATACACGCGCACGACAGCCTTTTTACTCTTCAATCCGGACATCGGAGCCAAAATTGTCACCGTGACGGTGACCTTGCCCAGCGCCGGCACCCCTACTAGCCAACCCATCCAACTCACCACGATCATCGCGAAGTAAGGGGAGAAGTGATGCCGAAAAGGCGGGCCGACCCAAAAGTAGCGATAGAAAGTTGTCATTGCGAACATAGTGAAGCAATCTCGCATTGTTGCACTGAGATTGCCACGCACCCTGCGGGTGCTCGCAATGACGACGGAAATCAAGTGATTGCGAAGTCTAGCGCTGTTCTTGCGGCCGGCTGCAGAGACGAGGTCTCAAATGGCAAGGCGGGGTTTTCCCTTGTTGAGCTCCTGATCACCGCGCTGATTTTTACCGTCGTCCTGTTCGCCATCTATCTCGTGTACGAAACCAACATGACAACAGCCACCTGGGGGAACAAGAAGACCGAACTCCAGCAGAACGCCCGGGTCGCGTTGGACATGATGGAACGGGAGATTCGAATGGCCGGGTATAATCCCGATCCTTCACTTATGGGGGCAAACGCCAACGCCATTCAAGACATCTCGCTCAGTCCCACAACCCTCACCTTTATCACCGACGTTGACGGGGCAGCGGATAACAAAACGGAGAAGGTACAGTATACTTACAATGCAACGCCTCAGACCATTACCCGGTCTGTCTGGCAATGGAATGGTACCGGCTGGGACTCGCTCACCGCGACCCCCGAGGTGGTAGCCGACGGGGTCTCGTCTCTCTGCCTTACTTACTCGGATAACACTCAGCCTACCAATAATTCTTATAGGCCTAGCTCTATTAATTGCTCCCTTATCGGCTCAACTATGAGCCCAGCATCCGTTAGAAGGATTACAATCGCCATCACCGCCAGCGGCAAGGCGGGCCGCAAGACCGAGACGTTCACCTTCGCCTCAGACGCGCGGTTGAGAAACTGCATTAACCCTCCCACCTGCAACTGAGGGAGAGAGCCGATGGACGGAAGAAGAGGTCGGAAGGGGTTCATCGCCGTCATTGCCCTGCTCATCATGGCGATCCTCTTAATGTTCGGGGTCACCTTCCTGACCATGGCCACAACGGAAAACACGATGGTCACCAATGGAATCAACGGCCAGATCGCGTTCAATATAGCAGAGGCGGGGATCGACCATGCCAAACGGGTTTTGCTGGATCCCATTAATAACAATCTTAACAGTATCCTGGCGGCCGGGCCGAACCAGGGGATTTTAAGCTTTGGTGCCAGCGTCAACTTCGCCGGCGGCACCTACGAGGTGAGGGTGACCAATAATACGATGGCCATCGGGAGCATCCCGGCTGATCCTAGTGGGTCGGCTACTATCGATAACGACAAGCGGGTCGTGGTCGAATCCACGGGGAAGTATCGAACCGCCACCAAAGTCATCCGGGCGCTGGTGGAGATCCCCGCCATCCTGGATCCCCCATCATCCATCTACACCTTGAACGGCCCCGATGGAGGGGAGCCTACCGAGTTCACGTTTAACGGCAACTCCTTCCTCGTCGATGGGCGAGACCACAACGCCGGTGACACCAACCCGATTTCCGGCGATCCGCAAAAGCCTCCCGTTCCTGGCGAGGGCGTCATGGCCTGCTCAACCTGCAACCCCGGTGACACGCCCCTTCAGGAGGCCAACGGTGCGGTGGGGCAAAACCAGACGAATAACATCACAGGCGCAGGGACGAACCCCAGCATCCAGGTGGTCACCTCCTCGATCACGGCCAGTTACCTCACGACCCTCAAAAGCTACCTGATCGCTCACGCCGACGTGACCTATAGTGGTACCACCACGATAGACGGTGGTTCGGCGATTGGCACCCAAACCAATCCGCAGATCACCGTTGTCAACGGGGATCTCCAGTTCAAAGGTTCCGCGAGCGGGTTTGGGATCCTCCTCGTAACCGGTCACTTCGAGATGGCGGGAAACGCCACTTTTCAGGGGATCATCCTCGTGGACGGGGACGATGGCATGGTGGAAATGAAGGGGACCGCTCAGGATGGCGGGAAGGTCTGGGGTTCCATCATTCACATCAACCGGTCGTCGTCGAGCAACTCAGGTGAGACCCGTTTAAGGATCGAGGGGAATAGCCAGGTCTACTACAGCCGCCAGGCGATAGAAGACTACGGAGGGGGCTCCCTGAGCTCCACTACCCTCGCGTGGTCGGAGCGCACCTAGCGCCGTTCCAACTATTTGTGGCGACTGTGTTCGTTCCGTGCGGTCGGGACCATTGCTATAAGGCACGTGGATCAAATTCGGGGCATAGAGTTGGAACGGCGTTAGAATTCCTGCAGCGTGCCAGGCGCACATTCGAAATTGCCCAGTGATATTTTGCAGGCGTTGAGATTTATTTGAACGAAGCCGGAAACCCCTTGACTTTTCACATTCAATTTGTAATGTAACCCACGAGAACGCAGTCGCCTGGCCTGTGTGGCGTGGGGGTGGTGTTCATGAACGCCATCGAGACCGAAAAGCTGGGAAAGGAGCACCGGACCGGCTTCTGGCGGAAGAGGGTCTGTGCATTATCCCAGTTGGACTTGACCGTGGCCGAGGGAGAGGTCTTTGGCTACCTCGGGCCGAACGGCGCCGGCAAGACCACGACGCTCAAGCTCCTCATGGGGCTGCTCCGTCCGACGTCAGGCGATGCCAGGCTACTCGGCCGGCCGTTGGGCGATGTGCGCGCCAAGCAGCAGATCGGGTTCTTACCCGAGCAGCCGAGCTTTTACGACTACCTGACCGGTAGGGAGCTCCTCGATTTCTTCGGACAGCTTGTCGGGCTAGACCGATCGCTCCGGCGCGAGCGGGTTGAACGTCTTGCCCGTCAACTCCGGATCGAATCGGCGCTGGAGCTTCAGATCAGGAAGTACTCGAAGGGGATGCTCCAGCGGCTCGGCCTTGCGCAAGCCCTGCTCAACGATCCGAGGTTGGTGCTGCTTGATGAGCCGATGTCGGGCCTCGATCCGCTCGGTCGTCGGGAGGTTCGGGATCTGCTCCTCAGGCTCAAGTCGGAAGGCCGGACGGTCTTCTTCAGCTCCCACATTATCCCCGATGTCGAGGTGGTGTGTGACCGGGTAGGGATCCTGGTCGGTGGTCGCTTGGTGGCTCAGGGGCCTCTCGATGAGATCCTCCTGGCTCGGATCGCGTCGATCGAGGTCACCGCCTCTCAGGTCCCACCGGAAATAATGGGAGAACTTGATCATCTTCTCGTCACGCGACCCGTCTCGAGGGGTGAGCAGCTCCTCCTGACGGTCAGGGATGAGGGGGCGCTTGCCGAACTCGTCGCTCGCCTCGTCGAGGCCAAGGCGGCCATCCATGCGATCCTTCCCCATCGGGAAAGCCTTGAGGAATATTTCCTTCGGCATGTGGAGCCGCGAGAGGTGTGATGACGGTCGCCGCAATCGCTCTGAATACATTCAGGGAGGCTGTCCGCGACAGGATCCTCTACGCCATCTTGATCTTCGCCCTGGTGATGCTGGCCGGCTCCACGATTCTGGTCACGATCAGCGTGGGCGGAGAGGTGAAGATCATCAAGGATCTCGGCCTCGCGTGCATCTCGATCTTCGGCACCCTGATCGCCATCTTCCTCGGGATCGGACTTGTCTCCAAGGAGATCGAGAGGCGAACCCTCTACACGATCATCACAAAACCGATCCACCGCTATCAGTTCATTCTCGGAAAGTATCTCGGGTTGGTCCTGACCCTCCTGGTCAATGTCGCCGTCATGGCCCTCGGCCTCCTGGGATTGGCCTATCTCTGGGAGGGGGTCTCGAGCGTACGACTTTTTCTCGCCGTGCTCTTCATTTTCCTTGAGCTGATGTTGGTCACCGCCCTTGCGCTGTTGTTTTCAGCCTTCTCTTCACCGACGCTCAGCGCGATTTTCACCCTCAGCCTCTTCGTCGCTGGACATCTGAGCGGTGACCTGCGGCTCTTTGCGGCTCGGTTCGGGGGTGCCGTGACTAAGCTTTCTGCCGAGACGCTGTACTTTCTCCTGCCGAACCTCTCGCGCCTGAATTTCAAAGACCAGGCGGTCCACGGCTTTGGGGTTGACGGAGGGAGCATGGGACTGTCGTTCTTGTACGCGATTTTCCACATCGCAGCACTGGTCCTGGCGGCCATGGCGATTTTCGAGCGGCGTGACTTTAAATGAAGCAGGACGGTCTTACGATCCCTGGTCTTCTCGTTGCCTCGCTCGTCGGATTGATCCTGGTGGCGGCATTGCTTGATGGCCGGGGAGCGCACGCTACGCCGGGGGAGGAGCGGCTATTCCTCCCGGATGCCAAGTACCTCAAACCGATGCTGATCGGGTTTCATGGGGTTGCGGCCGACCTGCTCTGGATTCGGACCGTTCAGTATGTGGGGACCCACGTGGAGACCGACAGGAAGTTTCCACAGCTCGCGAAGGCTCTCAACCTGGCCACCTCGTTGGATCCCCACTTTCTTGAGCCATACCGCTTTGGGGGGCTCTACCTTCTCTATCTTGCCCGGCAGCCTCAGGCTGCCGTCTCGCTCCTCGAAAAAGGGGCCGCCGCCAATCCTGGCCGTTGGGAACTTCCCCATGATCTCGGACGCTACTATTACCTGGAGGCTCACGACTATGCTAGGTCGCGTGAATGGTGGGAGCGTGCTGCGACGCTGCCCGGTCGGCCCGACTACCTCCCCCGGTTCGTCGCCCGGCTGTACGCCGAGACAGACCATAGGGAAACGGCGCTGGAATTGTGGTCGGAGATCTACCGGACAGCGCAGAATGACTCCGTGAGATCGCTTGCGCTTCAAGAGATCGAACGGCTCAAGGCGGGCTCATCAGAGGGCCCGTTGGGCCTGTGATGAGCCTGTAGTGAGCCCTGTCGAACTACCTGTGCTGAGCTTGTCGAAGCACCCCGTCGAATGAGTCATGCACACTGAAGAAGCGATCTTCAGCGTTCTTGTCGGCCTGGTCGTTGGCAGCTTCCTGAACGTCTGTATCCATCGCCTCCCCAAGGGTGAAAGTCTCGTCCGGCCCGCTTCCCGTTGCCCGGTCTGCAGCGTCCCGATTCGGTGGTACGACAATATCCCGGTGCTCAGCTTTCTGCTGCTCGGAGGCCGATGCCGGGGATGCGGAGGCCGCATCTCCTGGCTGTACCCCGCCGTCGAGGCATTGACCGGCATGCTCTTCCTCCTGACCATGTTGCGCTTCGGGCTCGGCGTCCGGACCATCTTTCTGCTGGCCTTCCTGTGTGGTTTAGTCGTCGTCACATTTATCGATCTCGATCACGAAATCATTCCGCATGCCGTCACCTTGCCGGGTATTCCTCTCGGTCTGATCGCGAGCCTCATCACGCGCGACCCTTCGCCCCGCGATGCGGCAGCGGGGGCGTTGGTTGGCGCCGGGCTCGTGTATCTCGTGGCCGTCTATGCCGAAGTGGCGTTCCAAAGGGAAAGCATGGGCGGCGGCGACATCAATCTGCTGGCGATGATCGGGGCGTTCCTCGGTTGGAGGCAGGTGTTCCTCTCCTTTTTCCTAGCGGTCGGCGCCGGTGCCTGTCTTTCACTGCTGCTCATTGCAACCGGCGTGCTGTCGCGGAAGGATCGGATCCCTTTCGGCCCCTTTCTGGCGCTTGGCGCGGTCGTGGCCCTGTTCGGCGGGGATGGCCTGATTGACTGGTATTGGCGGCTGCTGCGATGACGACAGTGCACCTGGCTCAGTCCGACCACCCCGGATAGTATGTCCAGACTTCGCCTCTTCCAGGATTACCCCTCTCAGGTGAGGATCTTTGCCCTCCTCCTGATCCTGTGTCTGGTCATTCAGCTCACGGGCGCCACCTACCTCTATGGCAGGGCGAAGGAACATCTCACGCGGGAGTTAGAGGACCGGCTTCAGCGGGCCGCCGGTATCGCGATAAAGCGTGTGGACCTCGACCCGCACGCTCCGGCCCTCCAGAGCCTCCGGGGTGTCGTCGAAGACACCGGGGTCTCCCGTGTCTTTCTCTGGGGGCCGGCCGGACGTGAGACGATCGTAGGGCTCGGGCCGCCGGAACACCCCCCGATATCAGCCGTCGAAGAAGCAAGGGCTGGAACAGCGTTCCTCACCGACTTCTACGGGGATCGACGCCAGGGGTACTACCGCGCCCTGCTCGTGCCCCTGCCACCGGATTCATCGGGGAAGCGACGGGTCCTTGGGATCGAGGCCAGGACTGACCTGCTCGGGTTCCTGCACCGAATCAGGTGGGTGATCATCGGCGGCTACACCGGCGGGCTCCTCCTCGCCCTCGTCCTGTGCGCCCTCTTTGTGCGATCGATCCTGCGTCCATATGCCAGGCTTACCTCCGTCGCCAGGGATTTGCGACGGGCCGAGGGGGTCGTCCCTCAAGAGGGGAGCGTGGACATCGACTTCGTTGTGTCAACCGTCCAACAGGCGACCGAGGCGCTCCGTGAAAAAGAGGGAGAACTGAGCCGTCTCCATGCTGCGGAGCGGAACAGGGCCGAAACGCTCGACCGCTATCAACAGACGATCCTGGGGAGCATCTCCAGTGGCGTCATCGGTTTCAAGCCGGATCTCACGATCGTGGTCTTCAATAAGACGGCGCGCCAGATCTTCGGCATCGGCGAGGAAGAGGCTGTCGGGCGGTCCTGCCGCGAGGTCTTCGGAGAAGACGCGGAGATTACGGCGGTGGCCGGTGAGGCTGTGCGCCAGCAGCGGATCTTTTCTCGCCTGGAGCTGTCGGTCCGGCGCAGGGATGGCGCCCTCCGTCGAGTCGGGCTGAGCTCTTCATTGCTGAGGGATGGGGAAGGGAACCTCGTCGGCCTTGCGCTCTTGCTGACCGATCTCACCGAGATCCTCCAGTTCCGCGAGCAAGCGGTGATGCGAGATAGCCTCGCCGCCCTCGGCCAGATGTCCGCAGGGATTGCCCACGAGTTCAGAAACTCTCTTGGGGTGATTATGGGGTACGCCAAGCTGCTCCAGCGCAACCTCCCATCTGAAGATACCAGCCATGCCTATCTCCAGGAGATCGTATCGGAGATCGACCTTCTGGAGGCGACCGTCAGAGATTTTCTGGCGTTTGCAAAGCCGATGCAACTCTCTCGGGTCGCCGTTGCTGTCAACGCCCTGACGAACGAGACCCTGGATGGATTTCGGCAGGCCATGGAGGACGGCAAGATCAAGCTAGTGACCGACCTTCCGCAAGAGGAGGTGACAGTGCAGGCCGACCCCTACGCGCTGCGACAAGCGCTCGGCAATCTGATCCGCAATGGGCTGGAGGCGATGCCAAACGGCGGGGAGCTTGCCGTGAAGGTTCGCTCCGATGGTGCCGAGTCCGGCGGCGTCTTTGGAGGACGGGCAGGGATGGTAGAGATCATCGTTCAAGACACCGGACCGGGGGTCCCGCACGAGGATATCGATCGGATCTTCACCCCATTCTTTTCGCGGAAAGAGGGTGGAACCGGCCTAGGGTTGGCCTTGGTCCAGAAGACGGTTCTTGCCCTCGGCGGCCGGGTCGGCGTCGAGAATCGTGAGGGAGGAGGGGCCTGTTTCTCGATCCGGCTGCCCTCCCACGAGCGCCGCCGTGTCGCAAGAGGATAAGGTGTCCGCGACATGAGTCGAATCCTGCTGGTCGAAGATAAGGACAGCATGCGCCGGATGATCCGGCGGACCCTCGAGACGGCGAAGTACCACGTGGACGAGGCCGCCGACGGAGACGAGGGGGTGCGGAAGCTGGGTCTCACTCGTTACGATCTGGTGCTGACCGATCTGAAGCTTCCCAAACACGATGGCCTTGCCGTGCTGAAAGCCGCGAAGGAAGCCTCTCCGCAGATGCCGGTCATCATCATGACCGCATTCGGCACGATCGATCTGGCCGTGCGAGCGATGAAAGAGGGGGCCTACCACTTCATTACCAAACCGTTCGATAGCGATCACCTCCTCCTTGAAGTCGAGCGAGCGATGTCCCAATTCCGGCTTGTCACGGAAAACCTCATCCTGAAGGAGCGATTGGCCGAGAAACTGGGAGCCCCGACGATCATTGGCAAGAGCAAGAAGATCCTGGAGGTCTCAGCCCTCATTCAGAAGGTGGCCGCGAGCAATGCCACCGTGCTGATTCTGGGGGAGAGCGGGACCGGGAAGGAGCTATTCGCCCGTGCCCTCCATTACCAGAGTCCTCGACGGGCATATCCCCTCGTCGCGATGAACTGCGCCGCCATCCCCGACACCTTGATCGAGAGCGAACTGTTCGGGTACGAACGAGGCGCCTTTACTGGCGCAGTCGGATCCAAGCCAGGCAGGTTCGAGCTGGCAAACGGCGGGACGCTCTTCCTGGATGAGGTCAGCGAACTCTCACCAGCCGTCCAGGCCAAGCTCCTCCGGGTGCTCGAGCAGCAGACCTTCGAACGAGTGGGCGGAACCCGCACCATCGAGGTCGATGTCCGAATCGTGGCCGCTTCCAATGCCGACCTCGCGAAGGCGGTCCGGGAGCGCCAGTTTCGAGAGGACCTCTTTTTTCGCCTCAATGTGTTCCCGGTCCCCATTCCTCCCCTGCGTGAGCGACCGGACGACATCCCGGCCTTGGTTGAGCATTTCATTGAGAAGTTCGCAGTGGGGCTTCGACGGCACGTACGGGAGATCAGCAAAGGCGCCCTACAATTGTTGATGCACTACCGTTGGCCGGGGAATGTCCGTGAGCTGGAGAACTTTGTGGAGCGGGCTGTCATCCTGACAACCGGCGAAGTGCTCCAGCCGGCCGATTTTTCCTTGGGCCTCGGGACGACGGCGATGACGGACGAGGGTGGCGCGGGCGAAAGCCTCCAGGAGATCGGCGCCGAGGCCGGCCGGCTGGCTGAGATCGAGGGGATTCGCCGAGCGTTGGCGGCTGCAGGAGGCAACCGCGAGAAGGCCGCCGACCAACTCAAGGTAAGCGGCAAAACCCTGCAGGCGAAGATCGAGGAGTACGGAATCGAGATCCCATCTCAGGAGGGCGCCGTCGATCGTCGCAATCGTCGAACCCGTTAACCCAGAAAGGTATTGACACACTGCGGCATCTCGGTGGTAGAATATAATGCAGTGTCTTTCAAGCCAACCAAGCGATGCTGATCGAGACGCGATCGGCGGGTGCCAGTGATCACCTAGTGCCGTTCCAACTATTTACGCCTAAATGGTAAGGCCGGGGAAAGCGATAGTTCTTAGCACGACCCCTGTCGTCGGTTAGTGCCGTTCCAACTTTTTGGGCAAAAGGACATCTCTTGGCGATTAGTGCCGTTCCAACTTTTTGGGCAAAAGGACATCTCTTGGCGATTAGTGCGGTTCCAACTATTTGGGTAACAGAACATCTCTTGGCGATTAGCCGCAACAAGTTGGAACGGCACTAGAGGGCCCGGCGCTGAATTCTCTCCAAGGAGTCCAATACGACGTGCGAGCCGGGTCCTCTGTCTCTTCAGGGGTAGTCCAACGGATTCTGGATATCCTCCCTATACTCACCACCCTCCTGCTTCTCTCGATTTACCCGACCCTCCGGTATCTTCCCGGCGATCCGTTCTGGGCTGAGGTCTTTCGCTTTCTCGTCATCAGCATCTGGATCGGCTATCTGATCCTGAATCAGGTCAGGGCTCATAAAACCCGACAAGAGCTGCTGAACAACATGGAGATCGATTGGCGGGGCAGGCTTGAGGCCTCGGACCACCGGTTCGATCACTACGCTATCTTCATGCCCCTGAAGCGTGAGAATAACCGGCACGTTCTTTTTCAGACACTGCTCTCGGTCCAGCGGCAGGACTACCCGCCAGAAAAGATCATCTTGATTCCAATCGTGGAGGCCGAGGACTCCGAGACGCGCCAGAAGCTTGATGAGATCCTCCCGGCTTTCGAGAAGAGCCTGAGGATCGAGCCGTTCGTCTATCGCACCGACGGGATCGTCAACAAGTGTAAGGCGACGTCGATCAGCACGGCCGGTCGATGGCTGGCTGGCCGCATCGATGAGCGCGCCATCGGCGATGATGACCTGAAGATTCTCGTCATCGATGCCGACACGATTCTGCACCCACAGGATCTCGCCTTCCGAGAATACTCCCATCGGCAGGAGGCGGAGCGTGCGGTCAGCAGGGGTGATCGCGGCATTGTCTTACAATCACTCACCACGTACACCTCGAACTACTGGAAGGTGCCGATGCTGCCCCGTCTCCATAATTCCGGCTTCGTCCTCTACCAGATGGGAAAGATGCAGACCTCGGGCGATTACCTCGTGCTGGGGCCCGGGACCAGCCTTCCGTTCCGGGATTTTCGCGCGGTGGACTACTTTGAGCCCAACCGTCACAACGAGGACATGCAGTTCCGGTACAAGGTTGTCATGGAAGGCTTTCGCGTCGCCCCCCTCAAGATGCCCACCTGGGGACAAGCGCCCCTGACCAGTAAGGACTCGTGGGCTCAGATCGCCCGTTGGGCACGAGGCGCGGTGGACGTCAAATTCGTCGTCAACTATGTTCGTAAGTTTGCCTATTCTCGGATGCCCCTGGTGAAGCGAAAGTCGTTCCTGGCGGTTCGGGCGCTGTTTGCCAACGCGATGCCACCACTCATGGTGTTTCTGCCGGCGCAACTGATTCTGATCTCCTGGATCAGTCCCTGTGTCCGCGAGCTCTGGCCCTTCCAGGTCTTCCTCTCGCCAGATGTCCTTGCCCTTCGGATCGGGACCAAGAGTCTGTGCGTCAGTCCTCTGGCCGCCTTCAATCTTCGGTTTCAGACCATCGTCCTGACCTCCTCGATGCTCTTGGGCATGGTGCTGGTACCGCACACACTGAAGCCGATCATCTACCAGCGACCGCCCCGTCGGTGGCGGCGGGCCCGAAATGCCTTCGAGTGGTTTCGCCTCACCTTCACCCCTGTGAATCTGCACAACTATTTTCTCATGGCCACGGCCCAGCTCTACACGCAGGCCCGGCTGGCACTGGGCATCTCAATCACCCACACCGAGATCACCCGCAAATGATTCGTCAGAGGTGCGAAGTGCGAAGTGCGAAGTGCGTACCCCGCACATCGCACCCCGCACCCCGCACATCGCGTTTCGCACGCCCTTGACGATCGGCTTTTTCACCTGCAACGCCTTCCCACTGCTCAATGGCCTCGCGGTCTCCCTGCAACAATTCACCCATCACCTGCGCCGCCTCGGGCACCGGGTCCTCATCTTCGCGCCGCGTTATCCCGGACACAGGTCCATAGGACTCCGGACTCCTTCGGAGGAGCCTGAGGTCGATGTGTATCGGTTTCCTTCGCTACGCGTTCCCACGCACCACCGGTATGCTCTGCCGTTGCCGGCAGCAGCCGTTGCGCTTCGTCGTGCGATTCCCCGGCTTGGCCTTCAGATCATTCATGCGCACCACCCCTTTCTGGTCGGGCCGTACTGCCGCCGCCTTGCCAGGCAACTTCGGGTCCCCTTGGTGTTTACCTACCATACGCTCTACGAGCAGTACGCGCATTATCTGCCGTTCATCTCGCCGTTGGCGGCAAAGATCGTGGAGACCAGGAGCTATGCCTTCGCCAACCAGGCCGACCTTGTCATCGCCCCCACCTCCGGGGTGCGGGCGCGACTGCTGGCCAACGGGGTCACCGCGCCGGTGGAGGTGATTCCGACGGGGGTCGAGCCGCCCGACACCCCTGAGGAACCGAGGCCGATCGTCCGCCGGCGCCTCGGTCTGCCGGAGAAGTCGCCGATCCTGCTCTATGTGGGGAGGCTGGCGAGGGAAAAGAATATCGGGGTGCTTCTGCGGGCACTACACGCGGCGGCCAACGTGGCTCCGGAGGTCGTCTTGCTGCTCGTCGGCGAGGGGGACGAGGAGCGGTCGTTACGGGGGCTGGCCGACCGCCTGAACCTCGCCGGGCGCGTCCGCTTTGTCGGCCCCGTGCCGCACCAGGCTGTGGGCCGCTGGTATAGGGCTGCGGACCTCTTCGTGTTCCCCTCTGTCTCCGAAACCCAGGGTCTGGTTGTGCTAGAGGCGATGGCGCATGGGCTTCCCGTCCTGGCCGTCCGATCGATCGGCACATCGGACTTCATCGACGATGGCGTGACTGGGGCGCTGGCTGAGAACCCTCACGACGATTTCATCCGGCGCTTGCTGGAGCTCCTTCGGGATGGGGCCAGTCGGTCTCGCTACGCCGAGCAGGGCAAGGCCAGGGCGATGCAGATCACTTCGGAGGTCTCGACGATGCGACTGATGCGAGCGTACGAGCGACTGGCAGCCCAGAACGCATCCATGTAGGGGCGACCCGGCGGGTCGCCCCTACAAGACCATTTTTCACACTGAATGGCCTCGATGCAGCGGTTGGTCGATGAATACCTGGAATATCTGACGGTCGAGCGTGGACTGGCCGAGAACAGTGTCGCCGCGTACGCCAGAGACCTCCGTCGGACGGTAGGCTACCTCACACACGCGGGGGCAACCGCCTTCCCGGAGGTGAGTCGCGGGCTGGTGGCACGTCTGCTCTTCTGGCTGCGAGCGGAGGGGCTGGCCCCCCGGACTGTCGCGCGGCATGTCGCGTCGTTGCGTGGTCTGTTTCGATATCTGCTGACCCAGGGCTATGTGAAGGACGACCCCACCGCCCACCTCGAATCACCGAGCCCATGGACGCGCTTGCCGGGGGCGCTGAGCGAGGAGGAGGTGGAACGGCTGCTCGGGGCTCCACTGACAAGCGATCATGCGGGTATCCGGGACAAGGCGATGCTGGAGTTGCTGTATGCCGCCGGCCTTCGAGTGTCGGAGTTGGTGAGCCTCCGCCTGTCCGATGTTGACCTTGAGGTGGGCTATGTCCGGTGCCATGGCAAAGGCTCCAAGGAGCGCGTCGTTCCCCTCGGTGCCAAGGCCCAGTCGTGGGTCCGCAGGTACCTTGCCTCGGCGAGGCCGCGTCTGTCCAAGGGCAGGATGAGCCCCGCGCTCTTCTTGAATCGCCTTGGTCGGGCCTTGACGCGACAGGGACTGTGGAAGATTTTCCGGTCCTATGCGAGGGCGGCAGGGATCGACCGTCCTGTAAGCCCTCACACGCTCCGCCACTCATTTGCCACCCACCTCCTCGAGCGCGGCGCCGATCTACGAGCCGTCCAGATGATGCTGGGGCACGCCGATATCTCGACGACTCAGATCTACACCCATGTCTCCCGGGCACACCTGAAAGCTGTCTACGATCGATATCATCCGCGGGCATAGTGATAAGACGTGCGAGGGGTACATGGAGCTCCCGCGATTCCTGGGTTGACCCGGGCAGCCCCAGAGCAAAGCGGGATTGCTTTGAAAGTCCCCCGCACCCCCTCCCTCACCCTCCCCCCTCGGAGGGGGAGGGGACGGGTGGGGGGGCTGAGGGAGGGGGTGCGGGGTTCGGACTTTCATGCCCATGGGCGAGCCGGAGGCTCATGGGGTATTGCTTCACCTACGGCTTGCAATGAGCCAATCAAATGGTGTGATGTTGAAGCAGCTCCCGCGCTTTCGTGGCCTTCATCCATCGGCGAGAAGCGTCCTTGAGGCGGCGTACAAGGCTGCTGCACCTCACCCCATCTATGCCGTCGGCGGATACGTTCGGGACCTGCTTCTGGGCTTCCGTACCATTGACATCGACCTCGTGGTTGAGGGGGATGCCGTCGCCGTCGCACGACGTCTGGGCCAATACCTTAAGGCCGTGGTGATACGACATCCCCGGTTCCGAACCGCTCGCCTGCGCTTGACCGAAGGGATCACCCTCGATTTGGCCACCGCGAGGTCCGAGCGATACCCGAAGCCTGCCGCCCTGCCCGACGTCCGCCCTGCCTCGCTCCGTGAAGATCTCGCTCGCCGCGACTTCAGCATCAATGCCATGGCAGCCCGCCTTGGTCGAAATCGATTCGGCCCCCTGATCGATCCCCTCGGCGGAGCGGAAGACTTGCGGCGGGGGCGAATCCGGGTCTTGCATGACGAGAGCTTCATCGACGATCCTACCCGGATCTTCCGGGCGGCTCGGTTTGAAGCACGGTACCGGTTTACCTTCGCGCGGAGCACGAGGCGTCTGATCAAGGCAGCAGTGGGTGGGCGGGTCATGAGGAACGTCGCCGGGTCCAGGATCTTTACCGAGTTGCACCTGATCACGAAGGAGCCATCGGCCCCCCGCATCATCAGACGGCTGAGCGATCTTGGCGTTCTTGCGGGCGTCCATACGAAGCTCGCCGGGCTCCCCGTGGTCTTTGGCCTGCTCGAACGTGTGCGCCGGGTTCTTGACCGGAGTTGCTCGCTGCCTCTCCTTCAGTCCCGCACCCCGGGGGAGGCCTATCTCCTTGGGATGCTCTATGGTCTCCACCCGAAGAGTGTTGCCTCCGTGATCCGGCGACTCGATCCGCCGCCGCAGATGACCGCGAAATTCGCCGCCGACCTGGTCGCCTGTCGAAGGACCGCGCGCCGATTGGCTCGGGCGGTGGATCTTCGCCAGAGCCGGATCGCACGGCTCCTCGATCCGCTGTCGCCCGAGGCCAGAACCCTGGTCTTGGCCGCACTTGTAAGAGGTTCGAAGCGGATAGCGGTCTCCCAATACCTCACCGACTCCTGGAGGATCGTCCCGGTGTTGAGGGGAGAAGACCTGCGCCGGTTGGGGTTCCGCCCTGGCCCCATCTACCGGGAGATTCTCGCAGCCCTTCGGTCGGCGAGGTTAGATGGGCAGCTCCACACGCGGCGGGATGAGGTGTCCTTCGTCCTTCGCCGGTTCGCCGGCGCATCCCGGTAGTGGGTCAATGTGACCGTCACCCTAGAATCGTCATCCTGAGCGCAGCGAAGGATCTCGGACCTCGCAACCATTACCACAAGATTCTTCGGCTACGCCTCAGAATGACACCCTTGGTAGTTTCAATCTGACCCACTACCCGCGTCCCTTCAGCATTGACAAGGATATGTCCCTCTGGTACGGTAGCCTTAAGCGTTTCGCTATCAGCCGTCAGCCCTCAGCTCAAAGCTGACTGCTGATCGCTGAAAGCTGATGGCTCCATGAAAATCGAGAGGCGAGATGTTTGATCCGACACGATTTATCGTGAACCTCAGCGTAAGGCTGCCCGTCATCCTGGCAGCCTTGACCTTTCACGAGTATGCGCATGGCTGGGTTGCAAACAAGCTCGGTGATCCGACCGCCAGACTGTCCGGCCGTCTCACCTTCAACCCGTTGGCTCACCTCGATCCGATCGGAACGCTCGCCCTGATCTTCTCGCCGGTGGGCTGGGCCAAACCGGTCCCCGTGAATTTCCACAACCTTCGCCATCCGAGGCGCGACATGGTCTGGGTCGCGGCGGCGGGGCCGGGCGCGAACCTGATTCTCGCCGCGGTTTCAGCGTGGTCCCTCCGTCTGTTCGAAGGGGGTGGGGGGATCGTCGAGTCCTCCTGGCTAGCGGGACTGACGACCCCGCTCTACCTCATGTTGCAAGTGAGCGTGTTGATCAATGTGGCCCTGGCCATCTTCAACCTCCTTCCGCTGCCGCCTCTCGATGGGGGCCGCATTGTGGCCGGTCTCCTGCCGCCCCGCCAGGCCATCTCTTACGGTCGGCTGGAACGATATGGCTTTGTCATTCTGCTGGTTTTGATCTTCAGCGGCGCGGTGGATCGGCTGATCTGGCCGCCGATCGCGCTCGTTGCGGGTCTGTTGCTCGGGGCGTAATCGGTGAACGAAGCTGGGCAATCGATGTCGAAGGGCCGCGTCCTGAGCGGGATGAGGCCCACGGGGCGCCTTCACCTCGGGCACCTGTTCGGGGCTCTCGAGAACTGGAGCCGACTGCAGGAGGAATACGAGTGTTATTTCTTCGTGGCTGATTGGCACGCCCTCACGACCGAGTACGAGGAGACGAAGGACATCCGCGAGAATACCCGCGAGATGGTCCTGGACATGCTGGCCGCCGGGATCGACACCTCCAAGGCGACGCTGTTCCTCCAATCCAGGCTTCACGAACACGCGGAGCTCCACCTGCTGCTTTCAATGATTACTCCGGTCCCGTGGCTGGAGCGAAATCCAACCTATAAGGAGCAGCAGCAGGAGCTCACAACCAAGGACCTGAGCACCTACGGATTTCTCGGCTATCCGGTGCTGATGGCCTCCGACATTCTCATCTATAAGGCCAATTATGTCCCGGTCGGCATCGATCAGGTGCCCCACCTGGAGCTGGCCCGAGAGATCGCCAGGCGCTTCAATCACCTCTACGGCGAAGTATTCGTCGAGCCCAAGGCGCTGTTGACAGCCTTCGCGAAGGTCCCGGGCACCGACGGCCGCAAGATGAGCAAGAGTTACGGGAACGCCATCTACCTGACCGACTCGCCCGAGCAGGTGACCGCGAAGGTCAAGCCGATGGTGACAGATCCCGCGCGGGTCCGCCGGAGCGACCCCGGTAACCCCGACGTCTGCCCGGTCTTTGACCTGCACAAGATCTTTACGCCTAAAGGGGAGCGGGATGCCATCATCGATCCGGGTTGCAGGACGGCGGGGATCGGGTGCCTGGACTGCAAGGGCATTCTCTTGAACCATATGCTTCCCGCCCTGCGGCCCATTTACGAGCGGCGCCGGGATCTCGCGACTCGACCTAGCATCGTTCAGGAGGAGTTGGAGGACGGGTATTTCAGGGCGAAGAAGGTCGCCGGGGAAACCCTGGCGGAGGTCAAGGAGGCGATGCAGATCTGACCTTTTTCTCTTTGACCCGCTCGGGGTGTTTGTGTTAGCGTCGCTTAATAAAGAAAGTTTCGGGTTTCGAGTTCCGGGTGTGCCGTTTCAGGTGTAGGGGCGACCCGGCGGGTCGCCCCTACCTGGAACTCCGAACTCGAAACTTCGTGATGAGGTGTGTCAGTGATTGATCGCATGATCCCAGAGGGATTGACGTTTGATGACGTCCTCCTCGTTCCCGCAAAGTCCGAAGTGCAGCCGCGAGACGTCGATGTGAGCACCCGCCTGACCAGGCGCGTGACCATCAACGTTCCAGTCGTCAGCGCCGCAATGGACACCGTCACCGAGGCCAAGATGGCCATCGCCCTGGCACGAGAGGGGGGGATCGGCATCCTCCACCGGGCCTTCTCACCCGATCGGCAGGCGCTTGAGGTGGATAAGGTCAAGAAGTCCGAGAGCGGAATGATCGTGGACCCGATTACCGTCTCGCCGGACAAGCAGCTGTCTGACGCCCTGGAGTTGATGCAGCGCTATCGCATCTCGGGGGTCCCGGTCACGCAGGACGGCAAACTGGTCGGCATCCTGACCAACCGGGACCTCCGGTTCGAGACCAAGCTCGATCTGAAGATCTCCCAGGTCATGACCAAGGACCGGCTCATCACCGTGCCCGTCGGGACCAGCCTGGAAGAGGCGAAGGAGATCCTCCACCGGAACCGGATCGAAAAGCTGCCGGTGGTGGATGATGACTTCAACCTCCGGGGTCTGATTACCATCAAGGACATCGAGAAGAAAATCAAGTACCCCAATGCCTGTAAGGATGAGCTGGGTCGTTTGCGGGTGGGTGCGGCCGTCGGGGTCGGCGAGGAGACGATGGATCGGGTTGACGCCCTGGTCAATGCCGGCATCGATGTCCTGGTGGTGGATACCGCGCACGGGCATACCAGCGGGGTACTGGAAACGGTGGCGATGATCAAGCGCCGCCATCCGGACGCCGAGGTGATCGCGGGGAACATCGCGAC
>JACQQF010000071.1 GCA_016207095.1 Candidatus Methylomirabilota bacterium
AATGTCTGGACCACCTCTTCCGGGGAGGAGCGTGGTGGACGTTTGACGCCGAACAGTTCGTGGATCAGCAAGTAGTGGACGGTCATCCCGATAAACCCGCGGGCCGCGACGAGCGAATCGACCGGCCGGAATGCGCCCTCCTCGATCCGTGCACGAATATAGTTACTCAGGAATTCATGCAGTCGTTTGACCCGGGATTCGAAGAAGATGTCGGACAACTCGTGCCCTTCGAGCGCGCTGAACAGAAGCAGCCGCATGAGGCTTGGGTCTGTTTCGGTCTGTTCCATCATCTTTAGGCCGACCGAACGGAACACCCCCGGGTCATCATTTCTTGACGCCGCCCTGGCGGCGCGGACCAGCAGTTCCTCCGTCTCGGACTTCGCCTCGATGATGGCGGAGTAGAGTTCCTGCTTGGTGGTAAAGTGTTTGAAGATCATCGCCTCGCTGATGCCGGCAGCTTCCGCGATCTCCCGGGTCGTCGTCCCCCTGAACCCTTTCCGCGAAAATAGATCGATGGCGGCGTCGACAATCTGCTGACGTCGCTCTTCTCCCCTCAGACGCTCTTTCATGCAGCTCCCCCAAGAGTACGAGGTTGGCAATGTAGACACGGCAGGTTCCGCAGAAAGTGAGTGCTTACATACTTATCTGATCGAAAAAAAATGTCAACTCCTTTTTGGTGCGCTTAGAGGTGGAAACGCATTCCTGCAGCGGCGGCGTTCCTTAGAAGGAGGCCAGGCGAAGCGGGCGATTGCCGGTCCATCGATGCGGAGTGATGGCCTTCGCTCGAGGCTTGGTCCCTACTCTGTCACCTTGAAGACCTGATCGTGCGGGCGGACCCGCTCACGCATCTTGATTCCGACGAGCTGGCCCGGCTCCGCTCGCTGCAGCGGCTGGTGTTCGAGCTGGATCGAGTCCACTCGCTGGGTCAGATCAGTGGTGTGCCCCTTCACGTGAATCGTGTCGCCCACCAGCACATGACCCTCAGTAATCTCGATCCCGGCCACCCCCACCTTGGCGAAGTACTCTTTCACGTGACCTACCTTCGTCTCAGGCATGACATTCCTCCTTGTTCTCGATCACTACCTGTTGATTCCCCCTTCGGTCATCGGCGTGTCGCACTGGAGCCCGATCGAGGATCAGGGAAGGCTGGGTTCTTCGCGGGGGATCACGACGATCCCTGTCTCCGTCACGAAGTAACGCTCCCGGTCCTTTTCGGCGTTATAGCCGATCTCTGTCCCCGGTGGAATGACCACATTTTTGTCGATGATCGCCCGCCGAATCCGGCAGCCTCTTCCGATCTCCACCAGGTTCATGAGGACCGCGCCATCGATCTGGCAAAAGCTGTGGATGCGAACGTTACGCCCGACAACCGAGGCCCGGACCACGCTCCCGCTGATGATGGTCCCTTCGGCCACGATCGAGTCAAGGGCCATCCCTCGCCTCCCCTCCTCATCAAAGACAAACTTCGCGGGCGGATCTCCGTAGCTGACGGTCCGAATCGGCCAGTTCCGGTTGTAGAGATTGAAGGTGGGATTGACGGCGCGCAGGTCCATGTTCGCCTCGTAGTAGGCTTCGATCGTTCCCACATCTCGCCAGTAGCTCTGCTCCTCCCCTTTCATGGCGGTCTGGATTCGGTTCGTCCTGAAGTCGTAGGCGTAGATCTTCCTCCCTTCTCTTACGAGGCGGGGCAGGATGTCACGGCCAAAGTCGTGAGTGCTCTGAGCGTCCGGTGTGTCCTCCTCCACGGCCCGGAGCAGCAGTTCTGTATCGAACAGGTAGTTTCCCATGGAGACAAGGGCCTGATCAGACTCCGCCGGAATCGACTTCGGCTCGCTGGGCTTTTCCTCGAAGCCGAGGATCCGCCACCCGTCGTCCACCTCCATCACCCCGTACTGCGGGGCCTCCTCGAGAGTCACAGGGAGGGCCGCCACCGTCACTCCCGCTTCCTTCCGTAGGTGATACTCCACCATCTGGCGGATATTCATCCTATAGATATGGTCGGCTCCGAAAACGGCAACGAACTTCGGGTGGACCCGCTTCACCAGGTGGAGGTTCTGGTACACCGCGTCGGCCGTTCCTTTGTACCAACCAGCCCCCGTCCGCATCTGGGCTGGAACCGCGATGACGAACTGATTCCGGAGGACGGACGGGACTTGCCAGCCCTCCTGGAGATGCTCCACGAGGGACTGGGCCTTAAACTGCGTCAGCACATAGATCGAGGAGATCCCGGAATTAATGAAATTCGACAGCACGAAATCGATGATCCGGTACTTCCCGCCGAAAGGGACCGCCGGCTTCGCCCGATCCTTCGTTAACGGATGGAGTCGTTCCCCTCGCCCTCCCGCCATAACGATCCCCAGGACCTCCATCATCTCCCCTCCTTAATCCAGATCATATCGCGCGGATAGAGAAGAGTCAATTCACTGTTCCAGGTCAACCCGCTCGTCAAGAGAAGCCCTGGGTTCTTTCATGTCAGTGTTTCAACGAGAGAGAACAGATGCTACTACCCAACGATCGGTCACTATGATACACTGCGCGGGTCCAAAAAGGCAGATCGGCTGCCTTGACTGTGAGTTCAGGAAATCGTGAGGCGTATTTTCAGCAGCCTTACGTGCATGATGACCAGCGTGACGCCCTCGGCGGACGACAAGCGCCGGTAACTATTGTGCGTGATGCGCCGTTAGCTTCGAGGGTGGGTGGAGGACAGACGGATCCATGGCGGACGAGATGCTGACGCCGCGAATCATCGCCTATTTCTCCATGGAGGTGGCACTTGAGAACCGTGTGCCCACCTACAGCGGCGGCCTGGGCGTGCTGGCGGGTGATGCGCTGCGCAGCGCGGCAGACCTGGGACTCCCCTTGGTGGGGGTGACCCTGCTCTATCGGAAAGGCTACTTCTCCCAGCGGCTTGACGATGAGGGACACCAGCATGAGGAGCCATGGGAGTGGCCTGTCGATGAGGTCCTGCAGCCCACCGACGGTAGATGCCGGGTGAAGGTCGAGGGGCGGCAGGTGATTGTGCGTGCGTGGCGCTACCTGATCACCGGGATGTCAGGCGTCGAGGTCCCGGTGCTCCTGCTGGATACCGACGTCGAGGGCAACGATCCCTACGACCGCACGCTGACCCACTCCCTATACGGGGGTGACGAGCGCTATCGCCTGTGCCAGGAGGTAATTCTGGGGGTGGGCGGCGTCCGCATCTTGCGGGCGCTGGGCTACATGCGCGTCGCCAAGTTCCACATGAATGAAGGCCATGCGGCCCTGCTGGCCCTGGAGCTGTTTACCGAGGAGCTCACGCGCACCGGCGGCCAGCGAGAGGATGCCATCGGGCGGGTGAAGCGCATGTGCGTGTTCACCACCCATACGCCGGTGCCGGCGGGCCACGACCAGTTTCCCCTGAGTCTGGCCGAAGGCGTCTTGAGTCCAGACCACTGGGACGCGTTGCGGACATTGGGCTGTTGCGACCAGGCGCTCAACATGACCGTTGTGGGGCTCCATCTGAGCGACTACGTCAACGGCGTCACCAAACGGCACAGCGAAGTGTCGCGTAGCCTGTTTCCGGAGCACCCCATCGGCGCCATCACCAACGGGGTGCATTCCGCCACGTGGACGGCCCCGGTCTTTCGCGCGCTGTACGACCGGCATATCCCCGGCTGGCGAGAGGAAAACTCCTCCCTGCGATACGCCCTTGGAATACCCCTGGAGGTGATCCGGCAGGCCCACAACGAGGCCAAGCAACGGCTGATCAAGGAGGTCAACGACCGGGTCGGTGTGGAATTCGATCAGGACGCCTTCACGCTGGGCTTCGCGCGGCGGGCCGCTGCGTATAAGCGCCCAACCCTGCTCTTTCACGATCCGGATCGGCTGCGTCGCATCGCAATGCAGCATGGACCGCTGCAGGTGGTCTTTGCCGGAAAAGCCCACCCGAATGACGAAGAGGGCAAGGCGTTGATTCAGGAGATATTCCGCTGGAGCAGGGAATTGCAGCCCGAGGTGAAGATCGCGTACCTGCCGAACTACGATATGGAGCTGGGGTTGGTTCTGACGGCCGGCTCGGACCTGTGGTTGAACACGCCCCAGCCTCCCCATGAAGCGTCCGGCACCAGCGGCATGAAGGCGGCCCACAACGGGGTGCCCAGCCTCAGCGCACTGGACGGTTGGTGGTTGGAAGTGCCTCTGGAAGGGGTCACGGGGTGGGCCATCGGCTCCAGAGATCGGGGCCCGTCGCTCGAGAGGCCGGACGACGAGGATGCGCAGGACCTGTACAGGAAGCTGGAGGAGACGATCCTACCCCTCTACTACGGCGACCCCTTACGGTGGGCCGAGCTGATGCGCCTCACAATCGCGCTCAACGCCTCCTTCTTCAATACGCAGAGGATGGTCCAGCAGTATGTGACTCACGCCTATCGAGACCGCTAGTGCCGGTCCAAGTGACTTCGCCTAGCGGCAAGGCTTCACCCCAGGGCACTCCCTGCGACGTACCCGGAAACGTACGCCGGGTACCCGCGAAGTGGGTGCGGCCCGCGGGGGCCGCGCCTTGCTAGGCTCGTTTCTTGGACCGGCAGGTGGGTCACCAACCTAAGGCGAAGTTAATTGGAACGGCACTAGCGCCCCTTCGCCGCGTCACCCCTTAACGTCATGCACGTGCTCGAGGCCCGGGCGACAAGGCGATCCCGGTCGTCGGTCACGTCGCACTCCACGAGCCCGATGGTGCGCCCTCCCTTGATCACCCGCGCCACCGCAAGGAGTTTCCCGTCCCACACCGGCCGCAGAAAGTTGATCTTCAACTCCAGGGTGGTGAAGCTTTCCCCCTCGGCAACTGTGGCGGCGTAGGCCCAGCCCATCGCCAAGTCGGCGAGATCGCAGAGCACGCCGCCGTGGAGCGTCCCGAGCGGGTTGGCGTGCCGCTCGCTCGCCTCGAAGGCGACCACGGCCCGGCCTGGCTCGATGGCCTTAAGCGTGAAGCCGAGCAGGGTGGCGATGGGCGGTGGAGAGGCCTCGCCACGGAGGACCCGATGAATTGCGTCCAGCGGTTTCGGCATGGGGTTCATCTTTCCTCCCCTATGCTCCCCACCTGTCCAGGCCGAGCCCGCGTCGTGATCTCCTCCAGCGCCTCCCGTTGACCTAGGGCCAGCCGCCCCCGTCGGACTGACGGTGGAGGGGCCGACTCTTTGAACGGGCGGTTACTCCTGAACGGCCTTCTGCCTCCGCTGCAGATACGCGTTGCGCACGCCACTGTAGAGGTCGATGACATTCTCTTCGACACTCTCGAACAGTTCCAGATTCTGCGACCGATCGTTGACGGTCTTCCCCGCCGTCTTGCCTGCCGTCGCGGCAAACGGGATCACGTAGCTGAGCGGGTCCATCGCCATATCCGCGGCCAAACCGATCCCGTCTCGGACCGTCAATGGGGGCAAGAACGGAAGAATCAAGTAGGGGCCCGGACCCACTCCATAGACGCCGAGGGTCTGGCCGGTATCCTCGTCGCTGTTTGGAACCTCCGCAGCTTTCGCGATATCAAAGATGCCGCCGATCCCGATCGTGCTGTTCAGAAGGAACCGGATCACCTCGTACCCGGCCCCTTTGAACTTGAGTTGCAGGAGGTTGTTGACCACGCGACGCGGCATGCTGAGGTTCTCGAAGACGTTCCCGAGGCTACGCTGAACAGCGTCTGGCACGATCGTGTCCCACGCGGTTGCCACGGGTTTCAGCGCGAACCGGTCGAATACATCGTGGTTGAACGAGAACATCTTTTCATTGTAGGGCTCCCACGGGTCGTATTCCTCGATCTCCTCTTGCCCCTTCCGCAGTGTCATGTCGATCCGATCTGCTGGGTCCGATTCTCGAGGCGACTCGGCCAGCCGAAGGACCACAGGAGCAACCGGTTTTCCAGCGACCCCCGCAGTAGATGGCCGGGATGGGTGGGCGATGGCTGGGGGGGGCGCGGCAACGAGGTCACCCGCTCCGACCGGGGTCCCAACGTGGGGCCCGTTCATCGAGAAATCAGAGAAGTCAGATTGATCCGCGATCGCGCTGGGGACTCCGGCCCAGCCCGCGATTACAACTGAGAGGACCACACCAACCAACCATGCCAATACCTTGCTGGGCCCGTGTGGCACGTTCTGCCTCCTTTTTCCGGTCTATGCGAAAGCCACGTAAGAGTCACTGGACCATCGGCTTTAGGCTAACTTGCCCGCCCCCGCACTCTACCACACTTCTCTCCCAACAGACAACCGCCCGCGTCGCTTCGTCTCCATCACTGTGTCACCCTTATACCTGTAGAGACTAGTGCCGTTCCAACTCGTTTCGGCTAATGCCGTTCCAACTCGTTTCGGCTAATCGCCAAGAGATGTTCTGTTACCCAAATAGTTGGAACGGCACTAATCGCCAAGAGATGTTCTGTTACCCAAATAGTTGGAACGGCACTAATCGCCGATAGGAACCCTGCTAAGAGCCATCGCTTTCCCCAGCCTCGTTATTTCTAGGTAAATAGTTGGAACGGTACTAGTGTCCTGAGTCAGAAATTCGGACCATAATTTTTCCCCTCCCCCTTAGATGGGGGA
>JACQQF010000072.1 GCA_016207095.1 Candidatus Methylomirabilota bacterium
AGACAACCGGTGTGTACGTCTGATCGCGCCTTGTCTCCGGTTGCAGCGTTATTCGGACTCGGTCGGTCAAATGGTACATGATCTCCTTACAGCCGCTGCCCACTGCCGGGCATGGTGCCGACAGGCGACCCCTCCGTCCGGTCCCCTGGGAGGGGCTCGTCTCGGGCTCGCAACCCCCGATGGGCGGAGCTGGCGGCTCGTGTTCGCCGGGGTACCACAAGAAGGAGGAGACCGGCAAGTGCCACTGCGGAGGAAACTAGGGGAGTGCGTGGCCGGGCTTTTCGGATCCTATCACACGACACACGAGAGATAACATGCCGACTGTCCGAAAACGTGTCTTAGCTCTGATCGTTGGTCTTGCCTGTTTCATCGAACCGCTTTCAGGGCTCGTGCCTCGCGGACTCTCTGAGCGAGTCTCTTTGGGCGGATCTCTCACCCCTGCCGCTCCCGATTTCATCACGGCCCCCCATCTCGGGCGCGGAATGTCTGCCGATCGGTTCTTCGTCCACCACCCCGGTGACCCGGTGAACCTACGGACCGGGAACCTGACCCTGCCAGGGATTGACATCTCCCTCCCGTCGCCGGGGCCACCACTGGAGCTTTCCCGAACGTACAACAGCCGCTCGACAGCGGCCGGCCTCTTCGGTAAGAAGTGGCAGTCCAACCTCGATGTACGGGCGCTCCGTCTGGCGGGGGCGATCGCCGTCGTCGAGGGCGATGGGGCCTTGATCGAATTCAAGCCACAGGAAGCACCATCCCGCCCGTCTCCCGGTGGCTTGCGATACAGGGCCACCCTGCGAGGCGTGGAGCAGGTGGAGGAGAGGCCGGACGGGTCACTCCTGAGGCAGACCTCAGCCGGGAATCGGGAGTGGTTTGATCGACAGGGTCGGTTGCTACGGATCGAGGACCGCAACGGCAATGCCCTGCGCCTGGAGTACCAGGGCAACAAGGTTGTGAGACTCGTGGATGCCTCCGGGCGAGCACTTACGTTGACCTATGGGGGCCCCGGCGGGCGGTTCGTGACGACGGTGGCAGACCCGGCGGGAGGGGTCATCCGCTACCAGTACGACTCACAGGGCCGCCTGATCAGCGTGACCGACCAGGTCGGTCGCCAGGGGCGATACGGGTACGACAGCCGCGATCGACTGGTGCGCCTGACCTATGCCGATAGCGCCGAGACCCGGATGACCTATGAGGGGGACAGGGGCGCCGTCCTGACGCAGCAGGGACCTGGCCCCGGCACGACGACCTACCGCTACGAGTGGGAACCGGGCGGGCTGCTCTCTCGCCGGACCACGGTCACCGATGTGGCGGGCCGGAAGACAACCTATGAATACGCTCAGGGTGGCCGGGAGTCGGCAATCATTGACCCCTCCGGTCGTCGGACGGCTATTCAATACGATCCTGACCTGAATCGACCGTTGAGCGTCATCGGCCCTCAGGGCGTCCGCCACTCCTACCAGTACGATAGGTCGGGACAGCTCCTGAGCGAGACCGATGCCCTGCGACAGACCACGCGGTATCGCTACGGTCCGGTCGGACTCCTGCGCGAAGTGACAGACGGCGCAGGTCGGCGAGTGCGGTTCGACTACGACGCACGGGGGAACCGGCTTGCCGTGACTGCCGCCGACGGGACGGCGACGCGGGACGTCTATGATGCTCGAGGCCAGATCATCGAGCGGATCGATCCGACCGGCGCCCGGACGCGCTTCGGCTACGATCAGGCGGGGAACCTGATCGAGCAGATCGACGCGTTGGGGCAGAAATCGCGCTACGAGTACGATATCTTGGGACGGTTGGTGAGGCGTGTCGAGCCGAATGGGGCGGAGACCGGCTGGACGTACAACGGCGTCGGCGACCTGATCAAGAAGGTGGATGCCGAGCGGCGGGTGACCGAGTACCAGTACGACTCGATGCGCCGACTCATTGCCGAGATCAACCCGGCCGGCCGCATCACCCGGTACGAGTACGATCGGATCGGGCAGCTTGTCGCTGTCGTGAATCCTGCCGGCGGAAGAACGATCAGGAGCTACACGGCGGATGGGAGGCTTCAGGAGATCAAAGACCCGAGCGGGGTCCTCGTTCGCAATCAGTATGATCCCGTGGGTCGGAGAGTGGCGAGCGTCGATGGGCTCGGACACCGGACGCAGTACGAATACGATGGGGAGGGTCGCCTTGTGGCCATGCGTGACCCGACGGGGGCGGAGCTTCGCGTCGCCTACGACGCCGGCGGCCGCCCAACTGCCCTGTCGAATCAATCGGCGCGGGCGAGGCTGACGTTTGATCGGGCCGGCCGCATCGAGGCGTTCACCGGGGCAGACGGGAAGACATGGCGCTACCGCTTCGCTGCGTTGGGCAACGTGGTGGAGGTCCTCGATCCTGGCGGAGGGAAGGCGGCGTATCGGTACGATCCGGCGGGGCGGCTCCTCCAGCAGGTCGATCCGGCGGGCCGCGCCGTCCGCTATCGTCGGGACCCCCTTGGCAGGGTGATCGAGGTCGAGGACCCGAGTGGAGGCGCAACGCGCCTCGCCTACGATGCCATCGGGAATCTGGTCGCGGTACAGGCGCCCTCCGGAAAGGCTGTCAGGTACGAATCCGACCGCCTCGGCCGCTTGGTCGGCACTGGCTCTCCCGACGGATCCGAACGCCGCTTCGAGTATGACCGTGCAGGCAATGTGGTCGCGGCAAAGCAGGGGAGCGACGCGATTCGGTACGGCTACGACTCGCTGAATCGTCTGGTGAGTGTGGAGCACGTTCGGCTGAAGAAAACGATCCGATACGAGTACGACGGGGCCGGACGCCGGACGGCGATGTTTGACCCCGCCGGGGGCGTCACCCGCTACCGGTACGACGCGGCGGGGCGCCTCGTGGAGTTGACGCCCCCGGACAGAGAGTCGCTCCGGTTTACCCACGACGCGGCAGGGCGGACCACGGAGATCCAGTACCCGAACGGGGTGAGAGCCAGGATCGCCTACGATGCGAGCGGGAAGGTGGCCAGCATGCGACACGAGCGAGAGGGCCGGCCGTTTGCGGGTGGCGCCTACCAGTATGATGCAGACGGCCGGGTCACAGTCGTCGCTCCCGTTGGCGGCGCGGGCGAACACTACGCGTACGATCTGCTGTCGCGCCTGGGCCGGATCACACGTGGGGAGGCGAGTGGCGTCGAGTATCAGTACCTCCCGGATGGCAGCCGGGCCCAGGTGGTGTCGGGAGGCTCTGCCGTGACGTACCGCTATGACGAGGCAGGCCGACTGCTGGCGGCCGGCGACGCCACGTTCCGGCACGATCCTGATGGGAATCTCACCGAGCGAGGTGGGCCAGGAGGGGTGACCAAGTACCAGTACGATGCCGATCGCCGTCTGGCCAAGGTCACCGGACCCGACGGAAAGGCCGTTGCCTACGGGTACGATCCGGATGGGCAACGGTTGTGGCGTCGGGACGAGGCGGGGATGACCTACTATCTCCATGATGGGTTCAACCTGCTGGCGGAGCTGGATGACCGGTTCTCGGTGAACGCCGTGTATGTTCACGGCGAGGGAATCGATGCCCCCCTTGTCATGATTCGCGGTGGGAAGAGCTATTACTACCATCCCGATCGCCTCGGCAGCATTCTCGCGCTGACAGATGCCCGCGGCGAGGTGGTGGCCTCCTACCGGTACGACCCTTTCGGCGTGCCGACGTCTCTGCAGGACGGCGTCGCCAACCCGTTTCTGTTCACGGCGCGAGAGTACGATTCGGCCACCGGCCTGTACCACTACCGCGCGCGCGAGTATGACCCGACGCTCGGCCGCTTTCTCACGAAAGATCCGCTCCCCGGTACCCTGCTCGACGCTCGCACGCTGCATTCGTACGTCTACGTGTACAACAACCCCTTATCATTTACCGACCCGCTTGGTCTGGCCGGATGGGAAGACCCTTCAAGGATTCCGGGCTTGCCATCCTCCGGTCCGATCAAGCCAAGTGATATCGCGAACATTAAGGATCCCTTCACACGTGCACATATCCTTCAAGAGATCAACTCGGTCGCGACTCGCCACCCGGGTCCTTTCGGCGTTTCGATCACCCCAAGGATCGACCCGAAGAGTCCGCTGACGCTCACGGTGTGGCCAAATAATGCACCTCCGGTAACCATCTATCCAAAGCCGCTCGGTGTTCCCGAGGGGATGGCGAACATACCGATCCCCAAGGGTCCCGTGGAGGTTGTGCCTGCACCCAAGCCACCGGGGCCGGCGACCCCGGTTGTGACTCCAGAACCTTCTGCCCCGATACGACCCGCCGGTCCCACTGTGGTTGAGCCGGTCGCCCCGGGGGCCCCTGGCGCTGCTGGTGCCACGTCGGGAGGCGTCACCGTCCGGGGTGTCCTGACCGGATTGGGTGTTGCGGGCGGCATCGTCCACATCGCGACTGCCGAGGACAAAACGAAGGCCACCGCCGAGGTTGCCGGTGGGTTTGTCGGGACCGAGTATGGAGCCGGAGTGGGGGCTATGGCTGGTGCGGCCTTCGGCCCGCCCGGTATGGCAATCGGTGGGGTCGTCGGTGGGCTCATCGGGGGAATCGTTGGGAGCGTGGTCGGTGGTTGCCTGGTCGGCCCGTGTCCCGAGGGCGGTCCACCACAATATCTTCCGCCGGAGCGTGTGACCGACCCGACAAGGAGCCAGCCGGCGACCGGGACGACGGGAGGGACGCCCATCCTCGTCCCGATACCGGACCCCCGCACCATCCCGACCACCACGGTGACTCCGGTGGTCCCTGTGATGCCCCCGCCAACGGAGCCGCCGCCCTTCGTCCCTCCGAAACCGCTGGATATCCTCCCCCTTTCACCTCCCCCGATGATCTCTGTTCCCCCGATGCCCGGGGAGGGCCTGCCGCCGGAACCGCCGATTGGTCCCGCGGGACCTATCTGCCATCCGTATAACCCGAACGACCCGGCCTGCGAATCGCAAACCGGCAAGGGCCCGACGCCAGGGGACGTCACCGGTGCCGGCCAGCAGCCGTTTGGCGGGGCGATCCCAACCCAGGGTCCGACGTCTGGAGGCACGGGGGGGATCGTGATAGACCAGCCAGGCCTTAACGCGCCCCTGGCCGGCCCGACCGAATCGGGCGCCGGCACGGCCCAACCGCCCCCTGGCCAGGGGCCGAGCGCCCCCGGGCCAGGGTACTGGTGCTACTCGGAGAAGACGCAGGAGAAGTACTGGATCCCGATGGGCCCCTGCCCTCCACCATCCCGGGAGCCTCCGATTCGCTGGCAGGGCCTGGTCCCTCCGGAGGGCACGCCCCCGATGGGCGGGACCGGCGGAGCCTGCAAGCCGCCCTGCCATGTCAAGCCGGCGACGAAGATGTGCCACTGCCCAGGGGACCCATGACAGCTTTTCCCAACCTGCCATATCAAGCCGGGGAAAAAAGACGTCTGCCACTGTCCGGGGCAGTAGGGGTTCTGTAAGAGGTCGCTCTCCCATCGAGAGCAAAGGAGGGTTTTTCTTGCGGAGATCTATTGCTTCAGAATAAAATGAGCTTTACCCTTTGGAACGAGCAGTCGAGGCTACTAAGGGAGGGGACAGATGGAACGAGGAAGAAACAGGTGTTTCGGATGGTTCTTGGCGACGCTCTCTCTCCTCATTGCTGCGGCATGGCCGCTCGAGGCCGCGGCCCAGGGGAAGATCCGGATTGCGGTGACGGCCTTCGAGAACAAGGTGAAGACACCGATCCCCGATGCAAGCTGGAAGATCGGCGATGGGCTGGCCGAGATGCTTACGAGCGAGCTGTCCAAGACCGGCCAATTCATCGTGGTCGAGCGCCAGGCACTTGGGGACATCGTCAAGGAACAGGAGTTGGGGCAGAGTGGCCTGATTCGTGGTGAGACCGCGGCGAGGACCGGCCAGGTGCTTGGGGCGCAGATCGTCGTACGGGGCGCGGTCACCGAGTTCGAGGAGCAGGCGAGCGGCGGTGGCGCCGGCATTCGATTCGGCGGGTTTGGCGCTGAGGGCAAGGTCCAGAACGCTCACGTGGCCCTCGATATTCGGCTGATCGACACCTCGACCGGTCAGGTGATCGCTTCGCACAATGCGGCCAAGTCGGCCCCGGCTGCCGGTGGTGGCATTGGCGCCAGGGTCGGGAGCGTCACGTTCGGAGGCGATGCCTTTTTCCAGACGCCCCTCGGTCAGGCGACGCGGGCCGCCATGCAGGACGCCCTCCAGTTCATCATGGCCACCGCCTTTAAGGCCGTCACCCCGTCCTTCTCGATTGTGAAAGTCGAAGGGGGAATGGCCTACCTCAACGCAGGCGCGAATTCGAATGTGAGGGTTGGTGACGTCTTCATGGTGTACTCGAAGGGAGAGGACTTGGTCGATCCGGATACCGGTCTCAATCTCGGAAGCAACGAGAAGATGATCGGTTCCATCCAGGTCACCAGGGTTCAGGAGAAATTCTCGATCGGGACGATCAGGGGCGGGGCCGGCGTTATGAAGCGAGGTGATCTGGTCAAGGTCCGGTGAATGGTGGCCCGGGAGATCAGGAAACGACGGAAGCCGTCGGCAGGACGCGAAATCGCTTGACTTCGCGGGCTGGAAACGGTATCAGAGTTCATCAACTCGCTGATCGGCGCTCTCATGAATGAGGAGGGATCCAGCGTGGTAAACGGGAGATTGTCCAGGGTTCGACGAGATTGTTCCCCTATTGCCCTGAGGAAAATCGCGCTGGTGGGAGCCTGCATGGCCGCGTTTCTCTCTGCCGGGTGTGCGGGGATGCCAGCCCCTGGTGGGCTAGGGGCGGGCGCGGCTCCCCCGCAGCCTGCTGAGTTCACCTACCCGAAATTCGATGGCCTCAAGAAGCGACTGGCCGTCATCCGGTTCGAGAACAAGGTCAAGACGCCGATCCCCGATGCCAGTTGGAAGATCGGGGAGGGGCTGACCGAGATGCTCACGAGCGAGCTGTTCAAGACCGGCCGGTTCGTTATGGTGGAGCGGGCGGCGCTGAGTGACATCGTCAAGGAGCAAGAGCTGGGACAGACGGGCCTGGTGCGGAAAGAGACGGTGGCCAAGGTCGGCGAGCTCCTCGGGGCGCAGCTCCTTATCGCAGGGGCCGTGACGGAATTCGAAGCCCAATCCAGCGGGGGCGGGGGAGGGGTCGGCTACCGCGGATTTGCCCTGAAGTTGCAGACAGAGAGTGCTCACGTGGGGGTCGATGTCCGTTTAGTTGATGCCTCGACCGGGCAGATTCTAAGCTCGTTCAATGCTGACGCAACGGCCCAATCAACCGGGATCGGCTTTGGGGCCAATATTAGCGGTGTAGCCTTTGGCTCAGACGCTTTTCAGAAGACGCCATTGGGCCAAGCGGCCCGTGAGGCCATCCACAAGGGGGTCATGTTCATTCTCAAGGAGATGGAGGCAGTCCCGTGGACCGGCCGGGTGGTTCAGGTGAAAGCTGGCCAGGTCTATGTGAACGCGGGCACCAATGTCAATCTGAAACCCGGTGCGAAGCTGGCCGCTTATGTGAAGGGGGAGGATCTGGTAGATCCGGGCACCGGCTTGAATCTTGGCAGCAAGGATACGCTCGTTGGCGCTGTCACGGTGACCCAGGTGCAGGACAAGTTCAGCATCGGTGCATTCGCCGGTGAGGGGACCCTGAAACGGGGCGACCTCCTGAAGTTCCAATGAGAGCCCCTCACCACATCCCGCTTCATTTCGCGAAGAGAGCAGGTGTGAGGAGAAGGAGGTGATTCCGTGAGACGACTGGCAAGACTGCTTCCACTGTTGGTGTTGACGGCTATCGGGTTGGGCGCGTGTTACTATTATGCCCCGCCTCCCCCAGTCTACGCACCGCCGCCCCCTCCGCCGGCTGTCTATGTGCCGCCTCCACAGGGGCCAGCGCCGCCTCATCCTTATGTCGGACCCACTGACCCGCAGAGAGGGTCTCGCTGACGTGCGGACATTCATGGCTGGTTCTGAACGCGAGGAAGGAGGTCATTCGTGCTCTCGCGACCGAAACTGATTGTACTGCTCGTTGGAATTGGGTTGCTTGGGGGATGCTATGTCTACCAGGTTCCTCCCCCTCCGCCACCCCCACAACAGCCAGTGTATGCTCCACCCCCGCCACCTCCTGTGCTGATTCCTCGGTAGTGCCACCAAGAAAGGAGGACATGGTTTGATGCGTCGAGTTCCAGACACCGTACTGATGAAGGAGTGGTTGCTGCGCTGCGACAGTGCCGCGCGTTTCCTTTCAGCGATGTGCTTGGTGGCGCTCAGTGGTCTGATGGGCTGCACCGTCTACGACTACGGCCCGGGGCGCCCGCCTGTCGTGGTCCCAGGTGTCCCCGTGGCAGCCCCGCCGCCCCCACCCGTCTACGCCCCACCACCTCCCCCGCCGCCCCCACCTCCGCAGATCGTCCGGCAGGAGGTGACGCTCCGGGCGAAGGGTGCTGGCGCACCCCCGACGAGAGCGGCGAACGCCGCCCAGGCCCGCCTCATGGCGGAGCGCGCGGCCAAGGTGGATGGGTACCGGAACCTTCTCGAGCAGGCCTACGGCCTCCAGGTGACCGGCTCGACCACCGTCCGGGACTTCGTGACCCAGTCCGACGTGATCCGGACCCAGCTTGACGCCTTCATCCGTGGGGCGAAGGTCAGCGATACCCGCATCTTGGACGACGGCTCGGTGGAGACAGAGATGGAGATCACCTTGGGCAAGGAGTTCTGGGTGCTGTTCCCGGGGCGGTAGCTGTTCGGCACAGGTCAATCTGGATGACAGGTGACGCGCCTTCTTTGGAAGTGATTGCTTCCGGAGAAGGCGCGGTCGCTTTGGGGGCGAGAGCGTCTGTGGCCCGCGTGGTTCAGTATGCATTGTTCGCGGTTCTGGTGACGCTCGTCTATCTGCTCGCCCCTGATCGTCCGGTGGCGCAGGAGGTCGGTGCGCGTCTGAAGGAGGCCGGGGTGTACACTGAGACCCCGATCCGCGGCCAGCCGTTTTACGCCTTGAAGCAGCAGTCGCTCTCACCATCGGACAGGCGCGCGACGATCTATACGGAATGGTTGCTTCCCCAGTCAGGCCACTATACCGTTCGCTACCACATCTATGGCCCTTCGGGCTCCCTCTATCTCGCGAACACGCACCCATTCGATGCCGCAAAACAGATCTGGCCGACCTGGTTCACGTTTGCCCTGCCGACAGGGGAAAAGGCGAAAGCGATGGCGGGGCGGTGGAAGGCAGAGGTATTCCTCAACGCGGATCGGCTGGCGACGCTTTCCTTTGAACTGCTGGATCGAGATCGTCGTATCGAGACCGATGCCTCGATCGCGGTCTTCCCCTTCGTTGTGGACGATGAGTCAAAAGGTGCGGCCGCGGGCGTCGCTGCCGAGCGGGCCGAGGAGCTGAAGGCGTCCGCCTCATATCTGTCCAGCGAGCTCCAACGGCTGTTCCCCAGGGTGATCCCACCCCAGCAGAGTCGCACCCTGCTGGGCGAGGAGTTGACGCCTGTTGATGCCGAGAAGCCTGCTTCCCGCTTCAGGGTGCGGCAGCGCCTGGGCGCCGACGTTGCGATCGCTGGGCGGGTCGTCGTGCCAGCCGCCGGAGCTGCGAAGGCCACCTTGGAGGTGACGGTCGTCAATCTGGCCACAGGGCTGACGGAGCGATTTCGAGCCGCCCCATCTGAGGGACGGGTGGGGATTAGCTCGAGAGACCTCATGGAGACGCTCACCGTTGCGCTGCTTGTGGAACCGTCCTTTCTGGCGTCGTTGCGGGCCCAGACTGGCCAGCCCCCCAAAGCGGCGTTGCCTGCCGTGGGTGGGCTGCTTCCCTCGCTGAAGCCGGCGGAACCAAAAGGTGTGAAGGGAATCCCCGAGATCGTCAAGGAGCAGGCAGATGCTGTGGTTTTCCTTCGGGTGACCGCCAAGAGCGGAGAGCGCCGGGTCGGGACCGGCTTTGTCGTCCGCCAGACCGGTGAGATCCTCACCAACCTCCACCTGGTGGAAGACGCGAAAACGGTGACGGTCAAGCTCAAGAATGAGGATGTGTACGACGAGGTCACGCTTCTCGAGAGCGACCCGCGGCGGGACATCGCCCTCATCAAGGTCCGAGCGTGGAACCTGCCTGTGGTGAGGCTGGGCAACTCGGACCCCGTCCAGGTCGGGGAACGGGTGGTGGCGATCGGCAACCCACGGGGTCTGGAACAGACGGTGACAGATGGACTGATCAGCGCCATCCGCGATACCGGCAAAGGCTACAAGCTGTTCCAGATGAGCGCGCCGATCTCCACCGGAAGCAGCGGCGGGCCGCTCTTCAACATGGCTGGAGAGGCGATCGGGATCACCGCCGCCTATCTGGAGGGAGGGCAAAATCTCAACTTCGCCATCCCGATCAACTACGGGCTGGCCCTGCTTCAGGGCTCGACGCCGCCAGCGACGGGAAGCCTGTCGGTGCCTCCTGGCGGGCCGAGCGGGGTGAAGCGTTGAGCGGGGCGGGGGGGCTGGATGAGCGTGATCTGGTAGCTCGCTGCAATCGAGGCGAGGAGGCTGCCTGGGCCACTCTGTACCAACGCTACCGAGACAGGGTGTACAGGATCACGCACTGGCGGCGGTGGCGATTTCCCCCGGAAGAGGCGGATGAGGTGATACAGGAGGTTTTCCTGGCCTTGGTGAGCAGCCTTCGCTGGTTCGACTTCCGATCCTCCCTGGAGACGTACATCTCCCATGTCGCCAGCAATAGGTGCATCTCGGCCCTTCGAAAGCGGATGGCGGCGCGGGCCGGAGGGCAGACAGGTCACCTTTCGTTGGAGGAGGTCGAGGGGTTCTTGGGGGACGACGGCGACCTGCCTGACCAGCGACTGCTGGAGCGGGAACAGCAGGAGATCCTCCTGCAGGGGGTCCGTCGTCTAGGCCAGGCCTGTCAGTCGATCCTGCGATTTCGGTTCGTCAATGGGTTTTCCTACCAGGAAATCGCCAAGCTGTTGGACGTCCAAGAGGGGACCGTTGCCTCCAGGCTTTCTCGCTGTCTGACCGAGCTTCGGGAGGTCTGTGAGGGCCTTTCGGGTTCCGAATGGAAGAAGTTGCCGCGTCCGGCGACTACATCGTAAGGGGTGAACTGCGTGCCATCTATCCATCCTGAGATCTCCGATCGATTGTTGTCCTACCTCGACCGTCGGCTCGACGAGCAGGACAGCCGACAGGTGCAGGAGCATCTGGCGAGCTGCGGGGCCTGCTCGGAAGAACTTGCGGCGATACGGGCGGTCACTGTGGCGCTCCGGCAGGCCGGTCGGGACAGTCGAGCTGCGGACGTGGCGGCCGATCGCTACGGCTGTCCCGGGCCCGAGGAACTCTTCTCATACGAGCGCCGCGGGGCCAACCTTCCGGCAGTCGAGAGCGATTGGGTCTCGCAGCATCTTGAGGCGTGTCAGCGTTGTCAGCACGAGGTCGATCTGGTCCACCTCATGGGACGGGAACTCCAAGAGGCAGCCATGCCCGTGACACCTCGCGACCTCTCAGCCAAGGTGGAGGGGCGGCTGATGGCTCGGGTGCGGCAGGGGAAGGGTGCAGACCATGGAACGTCCCTCTTGGACCGCCTCCCGTCATTCGGCACATATTTCGTAGCGCGGGCGGCGCTGGGTATCGGCCTTGTCGCAGTTATTGCGATAGTTGGACTGCGCTACCTGCAACGCGGCCCGACACTTGTCGCCCAGCGCTCATCCGAGCAGGAGGTGCGCCCCGTCACGCCATCGGTTTCCTCACCGGGCGCCTCTCGACAAGAACCGCAGATATCTCCAGGAACGAAGCGAGGCTCGACGCCCCCTGTCTCGGAGCCGGCGCCACCGAGGACCTCCTCGCCCACGCCAACAGTGGTGGCAAAGGTCGAGCCGCCCGCGCTGCCATCTTCACCATCGCCGTCAGTCGTCGCGAGGGTCGAGCCACGACCGCTCCCACGGCCACAGCCGGCCGTCCCCTTGATCGCTGTCGCCCCTCCTATCACTGAGCAGGCGAAAGAGGTTCCTGGCCGTCCATCGGCCGGGCCGAGTCTGCCACCTCTTGTTCCTGCCAAGCAGGGTGAGCCGCTCAAGGTATTGATCCTTCCGAACAGGAGCCGTCCGGACCTCAGGTTGGCGGTCGCCGCCGGACTTCAGGAAGATATTGGGACTCTACAACCTCCGGAACGAGAATTCCCGCCCGAGCCATCCATTGATGACCTGACTGCGAACCGACGCCTGGGGCGCCTATTCGGGGTTCGCTATGTTCTCGAGATCGGCGTCAGGCAGGAGGCGTCCGGATACCGTGTTGTTCTCCGGGCGGCCGATACGGACACCGGCGGGATCGTGGGTACGCGCGAGGGCTCGGTTACGCAAGAGAGGGAGCTGACAGCGGTCGCCCGTCAGCTGGCCAGCGAGCTGCGGCAACAGTTGAAGGCAATGCCCTGATCCACCCGAACTCTGAGGACCCTGTAAAACCGACCGAGATCTGCTGGCAAATCCGGCCCTACAGAGTGTATTGTGGTTAGACAGGTTGTTATGGAAAGGGAGCAGAGTCAGAATCACAAGTACCGAAGAAGGGAGGTGATTCAAAGTGAGACGTCTGTTCGGGATTGGTGCCATCACCGGTCTGCTCGTGGCGATAACCTCGATCTGTTTCGCCGCGACCAACTTAAATTCCTCGAGAAGCAACATCTACCGAGTGACCTATGATACCGAGGTAGTGAGCCCGGCCCAAGCATCCGCTCTCCTGGCCGATTTGGACAAGCTAGGTCCGGCGGATGAAGCGACGTTGAAACGCTGGTTGCCGGCGACGCTCAAAAAGCATGGCGTTCGAGCCGACCGCGTCAAAAAGATCGTTGTCTTGCCGGCTAGCAATACGCGTAAGACAATCACGATTATCTTCTTGAGGAATCCAGCGGATGAGGCTCAGGCGATCGCCGTTAGTGATGAAGGGGCGCCGGGGAAGAAATCAACAACCAAGTAGAAAATGAAAGCGCTCACTGTAGGGTACGTCATGAATCCCCAAGGCTGCTAGTGTTTGCTGGTAGGAGGCGCTTGGCTGTCAACGAGGGTCTAACCAGGCGATGGAGACCGACGCCAAAGAAGGGCGCGGCTCATCGCCACGACGTTATGGCTCTGGAGACCAGAGGGTTGTCAATGTTCCGTCGAGCACGTCATCTCATCGCTCTCTCGCTCTCCTTGCTGCTCATCAGCGCTGCTGCGGCGATCTCTCAACCCGCAAGCGCAACGCGGCTTGCAGGCTTCTTGAGTGAACTCAATGGGCAGGGTCAGGCACCCCAGGAGAGGGAGCGCGAGCTTCAATTAGTTCAAGAGGTCGTGAGTCAGGTGTTGGACAATTATGTCCTTGCCTTGGACCCGGTGCGACTGGTCGTGGCTGCCATCGAAGGGATGAGCTCGGCTGCCGACGGAGGGCGGATCATCGCGGAACGTGTGGGAGATGCGGTAAGACTTCAAGCCGGGGAGGCGTCGATGGCCCTTCCCCTCTCGCGAGATGGCAGGATGAACCGCGAGAGCGTATCCACGGCGTACCAATTCATCCGCCAGAAGGCGCCGGCCACTCCATCAAAGGAGCTGGCGTATGGGGCCATCGATGGGATGCTCGCGCAGCTTGACCCGCATAGCTCGTTCATGACGCCTGAGGTCTATAAGGAGATGCGGCTGGAGACCCAGGGGACCTTCGGTGGATTGGGAATCCAGGTGGCTGTCAAGGATCGGCAGCTTACTGTCGTGACGCCGATCGCGGGGACGCCTGCCGATCGTGCCGGCATTCAGCCCGGCGACCGGATCGTGAGGATCGATGACATGCTGACCCAGCAGATGACCTTGATGGAGGCTGTTCAGCGGCTTCGTGGACCCGCAGGGAGGAAGGTGACGCTGACGATCCTGCGCCAGGAGTCCCCCGGACCATTTCAGATCACCCTCACCAGAGAGGTCATTGCCCTGAAGCCGGTCAAGCTCGTCACGCTGGAGCAGAGCATTGGCTACATCAAGATCATGTCCTTTTCCGAACAGTCAGGGCGTGATCTGCAGCAAGCGGTACAGACCCTGACCGAAAAAGTGGTGAAGGGCGTCATTCTAGACCTTCGGGGAAACAACGGCGGCCTGTTCAACGAGTCGATACGGGCCGCCGAGCTGTTTCTCGAGGAAGGCCAGCCCGTTGTCTCCACGGCGTCGAGACACAAAAACGAGGCGGCCCAGTACAAAGCGGCGCACGCGGGCGCGCTTGCCAAGGTCCCGATGATTGTGCTGGTGAACGGCGGCTCTGCGAGCGCCTCGGAGATCGTCACGGCCGCTCTTCAAGATTTGAAGCGGGCGCTCATCGTCGGAAGCAAGACCTACGGCAAGGGCTCGGTTCAGACGATTATTCCCCTGAAGGATGGATCGGCATTACGTCTTACGACGGCCCGGTATGTGACCCCTGGGGGGCGCTCGATCGACGGGGTGGGGATTCAGCCCGATCTGGTTGTCCGAGACCAGGTGGAGGGAGGGTTGTCGCCTAAGCCGGTGGAGGTGGGGCCGGGGCCCGGCAAGAAACGGGAGCGATCACGCCTGGTTCGGGAACGAGGACGGATTATCGCCGAGGACGAGGGTGATCCCGCCGTGGTGATTGGCCGCCGCGACATAGTCGATCTCCAAAAAGATCAGGTCCTGAGCCTTGCGTGGCGAGCGCTCCAGGCGACGCGGGAGCCGGATGTGGAAACGTTACTGGGCACGGCGAGAGCGCTGCTTCCCGCGGAGCGCGGTGCCGGGCTCGACGCGCCGAGCGGCTCACGGCTGCCCCAGTAAATGGTCACTCACCGGTGGCCGTTGATTCCACCGGTCTGGATCGCTCGCACGTCACTCGCCCGCCACTACCGCCGCCTGAGTTTCCCCGTGTGCTCTGCTATTGTTTGCTCTGAAGCGCCAACCGCCAGTCAAGCCTCCCCACCTTTTTGGGAAGGAATCATCGCGGTCTGCGACAGAGAGTAGTGAACGGTGGCAGATCGTCAACCAACCCAGAAGAGGAGGGCGCGAACATGAAAAAGCTGGTGGCACTGATGCTGGGACTGGCGTTGTTGGTTGCCGTTGTCACTCCGCAGGCGGAGGCGGCGCACGGCCGCGGAACGGCCTTCTTCGTGGGGGCCTTGACCGGGGCGCTCGTGGCTGGCGCTGTGGCAAGCTCTTACGCCTATCCTGCCTATTACTACTCCTATCCCCAGCCTGTAGCGGTGCAGCAGCCGGTTTACCAGCCATACCCGGTTTACCGGCCGGTCTATGGTGGCCCGCGTTACTCCCCTGACCCCTATTACGGCTCGGGGTGGGGCTGGTACTACCGCTAACTGATCCGACTCGTGATGGCCAGCCATTCAGAATGGCGTGCTGAAGAGAGATGGAGAGTTCCATGAGGCCGTACAGGAGCCTCCCTCGAACCATTCGACTGATTCCTGTTGTACTGATCTTCTGTGCGTACCTTCCGACCGCCTCGGCGGGAGGGCCGTACTGGGTGGACGAGCGTGCCGGCAGTTTGACTGTGGTTGGAACCGGCCGCCCTCCCGCCACAGCGTTACACCCGGCCCAGGCCCGCCTGATGGCGGAACGGGCGGCTATCATCGATGCCTACGGAACGGCGGCCCTGGTGCTATCGGGTGCCGTCCCACAGGCGGTCTCGGGAGGGCAGGGGCACTCGCTCTTCCTTCGCGGCGGCAAGGTCGTGCAAAGCGATGTCCTGCCGGATGGTTCTGTGAACGTGCATCTGGAGATCCCTTTGAGCGCGGAGCTTGTACCCCGAGTCAAAGGCGCCGCACCCACGCTCGATGAATCACGGCGCCGGGAGGATGAAAAACCAGGGATCAGCCACGAGGAATTCGTGGCTCGCCATAGAGTCCGAGGCCCTCGAGTCATCACGCTACGGGAGTGGATCGAGCGCTATCGGGCGGGAGCGTGGGTGCCTTATACCCAGTACCAGTAAGTGTTTGCAAGTTCACCAATAGGGGCAACGCTGTACCCTCACACTGAAGAAGGAGGTGAGCATGATGCCAAAGCTGATGGTCTGGGGTTTGTTCCTCTCAATCGTCTTGGGGTCCGCAGGGTGTTACTATGTGATCCCCGCGCAGCAGACCCAATTACCGCCTCCACCATATCCGGTGCAAACGGCCCCAACTGCCCCGTCGCCCCCTCATGGATATGTGGGGCCCACCGACCCGCAGAGGACCCCGCCACCGGTCTATGTTCCGGCTCCGCCTGAAGCCCCTCCGCCGCCTGTCCTGATCCCTCGATAGCGAGCGACGGGGTGGAATGAAATGGCCCAACCAATCGTCATAGGGGAGAAGAAGAGATGAGTTCAAGGGTTTCTCGAGCTAGCGTGATGTATATTCTTGTTCTGGCGGCCTTTGCAGGCTGCACCGTCTACGACTACGGCCCGGGCCGCCCCCCGGTCATCGTTCCCGGCGTCCCCGTGGCCGCCCCCCCGCCTCCGCCGGTCTACGCGCCGCCACCCCCCCCGCCCCCACCCCCGATCGTCCGGCAGGAGGTGACGCTGCGGGCCCGCGGCGCCGGCGCGCCCCCGGCGCGGGCAGCGAACGCCGCCCAGGCCAAGCTCATGACAGAGCGGGCGGCGAAGGTGGATGGCTACCGGAACCTTCTCGAGCAGGCCTACGGCCTCCAGGTGACCGGCTCGACCACCGTCCGGGACTTCGTGACCCAGTCCGATGTGATCCGGACCCAGCTTGACGCGTTCATCCGGGGCGCGAAGGTCGTGGACACCCGTCTCCTGGACGATGGGTCGGCGGAGGTCGAGATGGAGGTCACCTTAGGGAAGGAGTTCTGGGTCCTCTTCCCGGGGCGGTAGTCCGCGCAGTAGCGTCAGGTCTTCTGGCTGGAACAGGGGATGGCGAGTCCCTCACCATCCCCTGTTCCTTTGAAAGATCTCCCCCAGTGTGCTGGAGGGTTCTTCAAAAGAGTTTCGCCTTTACACCTTCATGAGAAATGTGTTACCACAATCGGTGTGATGAATCAGGGATTCCCCCCGTCGATCGAGCGGCTTGCGGCGGCCGGTTGCCGAAATCCCGAGCAGGCCCGACAGAACCTTGAGCGCTTGACCGGCGCATCCCATCTCGCCTCATTCCAGTCGATCCTTCCCTTACTGTTGGATCGCCTCGGCAACCTCCCGGATCCTGACATGGCCCTCAATAACCTCGAGCGGTACGCCGGGGCTGTCCTTGATCGGGGATTCCTGTACTCGCTCTTCCGGGACAGCCCCAAGTCCCTCGATCTTGCGCTCACCATCTTTGGCAGTTCCCAGCATCTCTCCGATATCCTGATTCGCTTCCCTCAGGATTTTCAGTGGTTGCTGCAACCGGGCCTGCTCCGTCGCAGCAAATCCAGGGAAGAGCTGGTCGAGGAGCTGAGCGGGATGGTCGCCAAGGTGAAGACTCCAGCGCAGGCCTGGGCGGCCCTCCGCCGGTTCAAGATGCGGGAGACCATGCGGATCGGTCTGCAAGACCTTTTGGGCAACCTTGACCTGACCGATGTGACACAACAGCTCTCGCTGCTGGCTGATGCGGCCCTCCAAGGGGCCTACCAGATTTGCCGGTCGGAGCTGGTGCGGCGGCATGGACCGCCGCGCTCAACCTCGTCTGCGGGCGATAAGGAGTGCGGCTTCACCGTCATCGGAATGGGGAAACTTGGCGGTGAGGAATTGAACTTCAGTTCAGACGTCGATCTGATGTTCGTCTACGAAGCTGAGGGGGAGACAGCGGGGGTTCCCGGCCCGTCGGGAGGGCTCGTCGGCCGAGTGAGCAACCATGAGTTCTTTACCCGCCTCGGGGAAAACCTGATAAAGGCGATCAGCGAGGTGACGCCGGAAGGACGCGTCTTCAGGGTCGATATGCGTCTCCGCCCGGACGGACGGGCGGGAGCGCTGGTCTATTCGCTCAGGGGCTACGAACTCTACTACGAGTCATGGGGGCAGACCTGGGAGCGCATGGCGCTCATCAAGGCAAGGCCCGTGGCCGGGGATTGGGCTGTGGGGAGGGCCTTCCTGGAGCTGGTTGAGCCCTTCGTCTACCGCCAATCGATCGACTACAGCGCCATCGCGGAGATCCGCGCCATCAAGGATCGGATCAATGCGAACATCGCGCTTGGCGGAGAAAGCTTTCGCCATGTCAAGCTGGGCTACGGGGGTATACGCGAGGTCGAGTTCATCGCGCAAACGTTCCAGATCTTGTATGGGGTGGGCGACGTCTGGATTCGCGAATCCAATACGCTCCGTGCCCTTCAGCGCCTTGCGGAGCGGGGGCACCTGACCGGCGAGGAGCATGCCGCGCTGGCGAAGGCCTACATCTTCCTTCGAACGGTTGAGCATCGGCTCCAGATCCTCCATCATCTGCAGACTCATACATTGCCCTCTGATCAGGACGAGCTTGCGAAGTTGGCGCGTCGCCTCGGCTACTCTGTGAATCGGTCGCAAGACCCCGCCGCAGATCTGCGGCGCGATTACCATCTGCACATCGACGCGGTCCGAACGATCTACGACCAGGTGCTCAGGGAGCCGGACCGGGGGGAGGAGGCGACCCCGTCCCATCCCGTCGGTCGCTTCTTCGATGGACGGGCGGACGAAGGCGAGCTACGTCAGGCCTTGATAGCGGCGGGAATCACGCACCCCGATCGCGCTGTTCGCGGGTTGCTGATGCTGCGTGACGGCCCACCCTTTGGGCACCATTCGCCTACCAGCCGGCGAGTGTTAGCCGCCGTGGCGCCCACGCTCATGGAGGCCTTGAAACAGGCCCCAGACCCGGACTTGGCCCTGCTGCACTTCGAACGGTTCATCGGAGCGGTCGGTTCCGGCGCCGCCTTCTTCGATCTCTTCAAGCAGGCGCCCTTGGCCCTGGTTCACTTGATGCGTCTCTTCGGCTCGAGCGAGTTCCTGTCCCAGATCCTGATTCTCCATCCCGAGCTGTTGGATCTCCTTCTCCTCCCCGACCTCTCCGCGCTCAGCCGGCCGGACCGGCTCGTTGAAGAATCTCGGCGAGCGCTCGCATCTGCCCCCCCGGGAAGCCTCCGTCTGGATGCGCTGCGGCGATTCAAACAGGCGGAGGAGCTCCGGGTCGGCATGCAAGACCTTCTTGGAAAGGCGGACCTGGAGGAGGTGAGCGCCGGATTGACGCGCCTGGCTGAGGCCTGTGTCCAGGCTGCCTATGGGCTGGCTCGTGAGGAGTTGATCCCACAGTTCGGCAGGCCCTATCCGGAGGGGTTTCTGGTGCTTGGCCTCGGCAAGTGTGGGGCCGAAGAGATGGGGTACGGGTCCGACCTCGACCTTGCGTTTGCCTATGCGAAAGAAGGGACAACCCAGGGTGGCGTTCGCAGCATGAGCCACGCCGAATACTTTGGCCTGTTGGCCGACCGGATCTGTAAGATCATGACCACCATTACCAAAGAGGGCACCGCGTACCGCGTGGACATCCGGCTGCGGCCGGGCGGATCGGCCGGCAGGGTGGCGCAGTCCTTCGCGGCGTTTGAACGGCACTTCGCGGGGACGGCCGAGCTGTGGGAGAGGCAAGCCTATCTAAGGGCACGTCCCATCGCCGGTGACCTCGACCTCGCGGAGGAGTTCATGGCCTCGCTGTACGGCCTACTCTATCAGCCAACAGCGCCGGAGAGCCTCGCGGAGGAGATCGCTGCGATGCGGTGCCGGATGGAGGTGGAGCTGACAAAGGAAAAGAGTGGGCAGCTCCATGTCAAGTTGGGAAGTGGCGGGATCGCTGACATCGAGTTCCTTGTCCAATTCCTCCAACTGGCCCATGGGGCGACGCTCCCCGCTTTGCGAGTTGGCAATACCCTGAAGGCCCTCGAGGCAGCCCGAAGTGCGGGTCTGATCGCCGACTCGGATGCCGTTGACCTCAGCACGTCATATCGGTTCCTGCGAAGTGTGCAGAATCGCCTTCGGGTCGTTTCCGATCTCGAAACCTCCTCACTACCGAAGGAGGCAAGCCAGCTCGATCGTCTGGCGAGGCGGCTGGGGTACGAAGCCGGCGAGGGTATGAGGGTGGGGGAGCAGTTGCTTGCTGACTACCGGCACCACACGGAGCGGGTGCGAGGCATCTACGAGGCCACCTTCAATCGTTATAGCCGAGGCACATCGGATGCCCAGCGGACTGGAATCGGTCGCTAATGCCGTTCCAACTCTTCTCGCCTAATCGCCAACAAATATTCTTTTGCCCAAACGGTTGGAACGGCACTAGTCGGGCAGACCGTTGAGTATGTACATCGCCTGGAGCAACCCACTCGGTTTCCCCAGGCGTCCGAACCACTTTGCGAAGATCTCGACGATCTGCTCAGAACGATACAGGCGCGACAGCACACGATTGACGGTGAGACGGAAGGCTGCATCGCCTCGCCGTACCATCAACCCGTACGGCTCGTAGGAGAAATACTGCTCGGTCAGCCTCAGCGCCGTCGGGTCCTTGGCAGTCAGGGCCAAGCCGACGAGGAGCACCTCGTCCGAGGCATACGCGTCGGCCGTCCCGTTCTCGAGCGCGGTCAGGCCGTCGGCGGGTTCCTTGACCTTGATGATGTCGGCATTCACATAGCGCCTCTGGAGCGACTGCGTGAGGACTTTCTCGGTTGTGGTGCCCGGAATAACGGCAACCCGCTTGTTGCCTAAGTCACCGATGCCGCGGATGCCAGAGCCCGCCTTGACCAGCAATTTGCCTGCGTCCACGAAGGTCAGTTGACTGAAATCTACCTGCTCCTGTCGGGAGAGAGTATTGGTGGTCGAACCACACTCGATGTCGATCGTGCCTTTCACGAGCAAGGGAATACGATTCTCAACGGTCACTGGTATCCACTTGACCTGCAGGTCGCGCAGGCCAAGTTGCTGCTGAACGCCGGCAACAATCCGCATGCACAGATCGATGGAGTACCCTGCAGGTTTTCCGTCTTCACCCACGAAGGAAAAGGGGCGTGAGATCTCAGTATAGCCGATAACGATGGTGCTCGTGTCCTTGATCTTCTTCAGCGTGCCCTGGAGTTCCTGCCCGAGGACCGGGCTGGGGAGCATGAGCGCGAGGAACAGCAAGGTCAGCCTTCGTGTCATCTGAACCTCCTCATTGTTGTGTGAGACACTGGTCGCACCCCAGAATCGTCACTCCTGACGCCTGTTGGACAAGAAGCGCGGCGAGCTACTGTATCGTATATAATCATCTATATCAAATAACTTTTGATGCACGGCGTACTGAGGCCGTCCACCTGATACCCATGGTTGCCTCCCACCGCCTTTGCCTTGATGCCATCCAACGCGTGTGCTACCGTGCGATGATTGGCAGAAGCTGAACATGGACAAGCAGACGAAGCTGGGGTGGTGTTGGGAACACCGCATCGGCCGGCGCGTGAGAGAATCCACCAGAATGGGCTGCTCCAAGTGTCAAATCGGTAGTGAGACCGACCGAAGGATTTGCTTACGGGCTGTGAGACATACCAGTTGAGAGGAGGACGTCAGGCTGGATGAACCACGTTCAATTCGATCCGGCGACACTTGCGAAACGCGTAAAGAAGCCGCTGATCTGGTCAGCAGCGGTCTTTGCGGTGATTCTGGTCTCGGCTTTTTTTGGGTTGCCTCCTCTCGTGAAGTCGGTGTTGATAAAAAGGCTCTCGGCCAGCCTGCATCGTGAGGTCAGCATACGGGAGGTCACCGTCAATCCTCTTACGCTCTCGGTCACTGTACGAGGCCTGCTGGTAAAAGACCGTGTAGCCTCTGACACATTCGCATCTTTCGAAGAGCTGTTCGTCAATGTCGAGGGCCTTTCTGCGCTCCGAGCAGCGTTAGTCGTGAAAGAGATACGCGTCACCCAGCCCTTCATCCGCATCATTCGTCATCAGGACAATACCTATAATTTCTCAGATCTCTTCGGAAGGGGAGAATCCCAGAAGAGCGGCGCAGTGCAGCCACTCAAGTTTTCCTTGAATAATATCCAAGTCATCAATGGCGGCATCGACTTTTGGGACGAGCCGAAACAGAAAAAGCATACAGTCAGGGCTGCCAACATCGCGGTCCCATTCATCTCAAATTTTCCTCACCACATTGAGACATTTGTTCAGCCAACCTTTTCAGCGACGATCAACGACACCCAGTATTCTCTCGCTGGAAAGACAAAGCCGTTAGCCCCTTCTCTTGAAACGGCCCTCGATTTTAAGATAGACAACCTGGATATCGCGTATTATTTTCCCTACATTCCCGTGGAAACCGCTTTCACAATCCCCTCGGGGAACATGGATGCAAGGGCCCAGGTCTCGTTTGCTCAACAATCAGATGGACAACGTGCACTTACTGTGAAGGGAGATCTGGCCATTAGACAGCTTTCACTAAACGATGTGCAGAACAGACCTCTCCTGAAATTCCCCCTTGCTAACATCTCTCTGGCTTCCGCTGAACCGTTCTCACGTGTCTTTCATTTTTCGAACGTGTCGATTCAGTCACCCGAGTTGCACATCCGACGGAACAGCGCAGGGGCGTTCAACTTTGCCTCACTGTTTCCCGGGAAGCAGAAAGTCGAAAGGGGCCCTGAGGTCGGGAGCGAAGCAGCGCCGCTGTCGATAGACGTAGACGAGATACGCATGGCGGCTGGAAAGATTTCCTTCTCTGATCGTTCACGAACTTCGGTTTCTGAGATGGTCGCAGACTCCGATGATGGTGATGAGAAGGACTCAGACGAGCGGAAGCGCGGCGGCCACGTCACGCTACAGGCGGAAGACGTTATCCTGAGGGCAGAGGGCCTTTCGACGAGAGAAGGGCAGAGGGGAACTGTCTCTCTCTCCGCCCGCGTCCGTCAGAAAGGACGGGTGGTTGCGAAAGGATCCATTGCGCTAAAGCCGCTCTCTGCACAGTTGGCCTTCGATGCAAAGGATATAGACATACGGCCCGTCCAGCCCTACCTTTCTGATCAGGTCAAGATCAAGATCACCGATGGCCTCGCTTCGACCTCGGGCAATCTGTCATTCACCGAGCAGAAAGGGCTCGGCCCTCAGATCACCTACTCAGGTCATGCTTTTCTGTCCCGGTTCTCATCAGTCGACATGGCGCATGCTGAGGATTTCCTGACTTGGGGATCCCTTCACCTGGCTGATCTCAAGGTTGGCTACAACCCCACCTTCTTGCTCATCAACAAGGTAGCCCTGACCGACTTCTACGCGCGGCTGATCCTTCACCCGGATGGTTCCCTTAACCTTCAGCAGATCGTTGGAGCAAAGCCTCAAAAATCAAGACAAGGTTCAGCCGCCACCTCGCCCAAAACGGATGCCCCTACAGGGGACCCTGACAAGACCGTCAGGGATATCCGCATTCAACAGGTAACCCTTCAGGGAGGACGTATCAACTTCTCGGATCGCTCGCTTAGGCCACACTACTCGGCAAACCTTGTAGCAATAGGAGGAAGGATTTCCGGGCTTTCTTCAAAGGCTCGTACGCTGGCGGACGTGGAGGTCAGAGGTAAACTCGATCAATACGCTCCCCTAGAGATCACGGGCAAGATTAACCCGCTTCGAGATGACCTCTTTGTTGACCTGAAGGCCAAGTTTAGAGACATGGACCTCAGCCCCGTCACGCCATATTCTGGAAAATACATCGGATACACCATACAGAAAGGCAAGCTCTTCTTTGACGTGAGCTATCGAATCGCCAAGAGGGAACTTCATTCTGAGAATAGCCTGTTTCTTGATCAACTA
>JACQQF010000006.1 GCA_016207095.1 Candidatus Methylomirabilota bacterium
AAGCTGCCAGAGGAGTTCCGGATCCCAATCATCCTTTCAGATATGGAAGGGCTGCCCTATGGTGAAATTGCCGAAATTCTTGCCTGTCCGAAAGGGACTGTTAAATCCCGGCTGTTCAGGGGCCGGAAGCTCCTCAAGGAGTTGCTGAAGGACTACGGCCCATGACCAATAGGAAAAGTCAATGGCGTCATGATGAAGGTGCTCGCGGTTGATTTCTAGAGGACAGCCGATGGAGTGCCCAGAGGCGTTAGAGCAGTTCCAGGACTTCTTAGATGAGGAGTTAGGGAAGCACGAAGCCTCAGCTCTTGAGGCCCATCTGCACCTCTGCCCCGGGTGTGCGGCGGAATTCCATATCCAACAGGAGATGAGGCAGGCAGTCAGGGAGAAGGCCACACGCCACACCGCTTCGCCCCATCTGCGGGCCAGCCTGCGTCAGGCTAAGCCAGGGCGGGTCCCAGGATGGCTGAAGTGGTGGGTCCCAGCGGTGGCCTTGCTTGTAGTCCTCGGCCTCGGGACCGTCCTCTACATGGCCTCTCTCTCACCCCGACCGTTAGCGCCCTCACCCCTAGTCGTGGAGGCGGTGAACGATTACATTCGGCTCACGCAACGAGGGCGTCCGGAGGACGTGGGAGGCCCCGATCCCCACCAGGTGATCAAGGGGTTCCGGGGGAAGCTCGATTTCGTCTTCAATCTGCCCCCCGAGGAGGAGAAGGAGTTTCAGCTCGTGGGGGGTGGGCTCAGCTACTACCTGGACCGAAAAGTAGCCTGCCTCCTCTACCGGAAAGGGCCCCACCTCGTTACGCTGTCGGTCCTCCGTCGCGAGGGAGTAGATGTCCCGAAGGGGACCTCCATGACCGCGACCGGAACCCTCCTCTACATGGCGAATCATCGGGGCTTCACCGTCATCGTTTGGCAACGGAACGACCTCCTCTACGCGTTGGTTTCCGATCTCGCCGCACAGGAGCTATCGCCACTCGCCACGAGCATCGCCCAATCCTGAGCTCCCTTCAGTAGCCCTCTCCTGTTCCCTCCGCTTCGCTTGCCCGAGTGGTTTTTTTGGGACCGCAGGAACCAATCCCAGACAACCATTGTTTGTTAGGTAAGGACAAAGATCGGTGAGTTGACTCCTGCAGTCTTTTTGACGCCCGGTTCCACACTTATCAATCGAAAAAGGGGGGGGCGTCAGATCACACTACCTGTTGTTGGGTCCTAGGGAGAATGGTGTCCATTCGAGAGAAAGGAGGGATAAGCGATATGTGGAAGTCGCTGAAGGTAATCACCGTCGGTTCGGCTCTTGCTCTGGCCCTGGCGATGCCCGCAACCACCCAGGCGGCCGGCAACCCCTGCAACCCGTGCGCCGCCAAGCAGGCCCAGCCCTGCAACCCCTGCGCCGCGAAGGAGACACAGCAGCAGAAAGCCAAGAAGAAGAAAACCCCTCAACCCTGCAACCCCTGCGCTGCGAAGAATCCCTGCGGCACCACGAAGTAAGGCGTTATCGAACTCAGAGCCGGGGCAGTCCGCTATGCGGCTGCCCCGGCCTACCTGCTACAGGAGGAGCGTCATATGAAGCTTTCTCTTCAACTGATTACGATAAGCACAGCCGTACTCGTCGCGGGGGTCGGAAGCGTTCTCGCTGGAGACTTTGGGTCTTCTGTCTACCTGGCGCAGGCCCAGAACCCCTGTGCCGCGAAGAATCCCTGCGCACCGAAAAACCCCTGTGCCGCGAAAAACCCCTGTGCCGCCGCGAACAAGGTGAACCCGAAGCTGGTCACGCGGCCAGCCGGAACCAAGCTCTTCGCCGGCGAGCGCGCCGACCTCGTCAAGTTCGGTGAGGAGTTGTGGGGCAATACCAAGCTCAGCACCAATGGCCTGTCCTGCCAGACGTGCCACCGCGGGAGCGCCGGCTTCAATCCGACGTTCGCCCAGCCCTATCCCCACATGGTCGCCATGCCGAGGGATCGGGCGGGCCTCAAGAGGGTCCAGGCCGACGAGATGGTGCAATTCTGCATGGTTGTGCCAATGGCTGCCAAACCTCTCCCATGGAACTCAAAAGACCTGGCGGCATTGACGGCCTATACCCTGGAACTCCAGAAGACGTTCAAGCCCTCCGCCAACCCGTGCGCGATGAAGAACCCATGCGCACCAAAGAACCCCTGTGCCACCAACCCCTGCGCCCCCAAGAGATAGCGGCGGCTATCGTCTCACCGGGCTAGCAGACAGTCCACGAAGGCGGGAAAGCCTCCCCGCACTTGGGCCAACAGGTCCGTCGCAACAGAATAGGAGTCGAGAGACGATTCTGCCCCGCTTAGCTCTCCCATCGACACATTCCGGGGAACGGGCTAGTGTGAGGGTGGAGCTGAAACCGTGAAGAGGAACCGAGGAAATCTGAAGGCGATCAACTGGCTGGCAATTGCCCTCCTTCTTGGTAGTGTCCTGACTGCCCACTCGGTGGTGACGCTCGCGGCAGGTCGGGACGACGCTGTTTTGGACAGCGCTCTAGAGGCGATAAGGTTCGCCAAGTTCGACAGCGAGGTCAATGCTCCTGATTTCACGCTCCCGGACATGTCGGGAAAGCCTGTTCGGCTGGCCGATCTGCGCGGGAAGGTCATCTTGCTGACCTTCTGGACAACCTGGTGACCCCACTGCTTGAGGGAGTTTCCCTCACTCGAGGTCCTCAGCCAGCAGTTCAAGAAGAAGGACCTGATGGTCCTCGCCGTCAACATCGCCGAGCCGGCCGGCCAGGTGAAGGAGTATCTGGTCAAGCACAAGCTGACCTTTTCCGCATTGCTGGACAACGATTCACGAGTCTCGGACCTTTACAGGGTTCGTGGCACGCCGTCCCGTTTCCTGATCGATCGCGAAGGGAGGCTGATTGCCGGGAGCATCGGGCCGAGAGACTGGGCCAGCGCGGCGGCCCGCAACCTGATCAGTTACCTGCTGGGCCTCGCAAAGAAGCCGCCTCGTGGCTGAACGACGAATGCCGGCTAGCGCAAGAGGGGGGCGGGTCGATCGCGACCCGCCTTCGTGCTTTCAAAGGGTCGAGAGCCGGCTCCTCAAGCCATCCTTGCTTTACATCGCGGTTGGCGTCATATGCCTGGTGGGGTCAGACGGGAGGGTGGCGACCGGAGCCGGTGCCCCGGCCGTCGATGAGCAAGCGCAGCGCACCTTTCTCGAGCACCATTGGCAGGCGCCGATCCCGCCTCAAGGCAAGCCGCCGGCCCGCTTCTCGCCGCTCGAGGCCTCTCTCGACCCGGAGAGCTGTGCGGTCTGCCATCGCCTTCAATACGATGACTGGAAGGGCAGCCTGCACAGCAAGAGCATGGGGCCCGGGGTGAGGGGCCAAACGCTGGAATTAATTCGCGATGATCCCGCGACAGCGCTATTGTGTTACAGCTGTCATGCGCCCCTCGCTGAGCAACAGGAAAAGATC
>JACQQF010000003.1 GCA_016207095.1 Candidatus Methylomirabilota bacterium
ACGTCATCTTTTCGGCGCCGCCGGTGAGCACGATATCACAGAGGCCAGAAGCGATCATCAGGACGCCATGGCGGAACGCGATGCCGGACGAGGCGCATGCCCCTTCTACCTTCGTGCAGGGAATCGCCCTGAGGCCGAGACGATGGGCAACCATTGGGGCCAGTGAACCCTGATGAACAAGCGCCTCAGAGACGAAATTGCCCAGGTAGAAGGCCTCGACCCGCTCATTCGGAACGCCAGCGTCGGTCAGGGCGTCCCGGCATGCTTGGACTGCCAGGTCAACGATGCCGATGCCACTCTGCTTCCCGAACTGCGTGCATCCGATCCCGACGACCGACACGCCACGCATCATCGGTCCCCTTTTCTACAGTGTCATTGCGAGCCCGAGCTCCTTCGCGCTACTCTACCCGCGCGCGGTCCACCCGTGGGCATGAAAGCCCATTACTTCTCTCTGTCATTCTGAGCGACGCGAAGAATCTCGGAGACCCTTCGCTCGGCTCAGGGTGACACGACGCGTGACGGGAGACTTTCGGAGCAATGACACCCTATTTAATGCGCTTGTAGCAATACTGAGGAGTAAACGGCGGTGGGGTCATCTGATCACCGTCGGAATCTGGGCGAACAGGTGCGATATCGGTCTTCAGTCCTACCCCTTGACCGCCCCGACGGTAAAGCCAGCGATGAACCGGTCAACAAAGAAGTTATACAGGATGGCGATCGGGACGCTGGCGATAAAGCAGGCGGCCATCAGCGAGCCCCAGAAGTACACGTCCCCTCTGACCAGAAAGGTCGGAACGCCCACGCTGACCGTGTATTGTGATGCGAAGGAGATGAAGGTCATGCCGTAAACGAACTCCTGCATCACCAGGGTGAGGCTGAAGATCACCACCGTGAGGATCCCGGCGATCGAGAGCGGAATCACCACCTTCACAAATGCACCGAACCGGCTGTAACCGTCGATCATGGCCGCCTCTTCAAGGTCCCTCGGGATCGCCTTAAAGAATCCCATCAAGAGCCAGGTGCAGAACGGGACGGTGAAGCTTGGATAGACCAGGATCAGGGACCAGAGAGAGTCCTTCAGACCGAGATTGGAGACGACCCGGGCGAGAGGGATGAACAGGATGGTGGGAGGGACCAGGTAGGTGAGGAAGATGCCGATGCCAAGCTGTTCTCCGCCCCGCCCCGTCAGTCGGGCGAGGCTGTAGGCCGCCGGGACCGCCAGGAGGAGGGTGATGGCGACCACAAGGACACCCACGAAAGCGGTGTTCCAGAGCCATCTGCCGTACAGCGTGTCGAAGAACAGGACACGAAGATGCTCCAGGGTAGGTGGCTGGTTGAAGAGGAATGGGTTGTTCTTGGTGTTCATGAGATCTGGAGTCCGCTTGAACGTGGTGACGACCATCCAGAAAAAGGGGAAGGCGGCGAAGACTGTGAACAGGGCAACGATTCCGAAATGCGAGCCCCGGGCCCCCAACCTCTTCAATCTCCGAAGCACAGCAGGCATGTTATGTCACCTCTGCCCGCCTGGCGATCCGAAGGAAGACGAAGGCCGCGGCGACGAGAACTGGGAAGAGAAACAGGGAGATGGCCGCGCCTTCGGCGAGGTCTCCCCCCATGATGCCCGTGAAGAAGGCCAGACTGGCCAGGACCTGGGTGGTGTCGTAGGGGCCGCCCCGGGTCAGGACGAAGATCACGATCATGTCGGTGAACGTGAACACCATGCCGAAGAGGACTGCCACGATCATGATCGGGAGGACCAGCGGGATAGTGATTTGAAAGAGGTGTCGCCAGAAGCCCGCCCCATCGACGGCGGCTGCGTCATGGAGGTCATGGGGGATCGAGCTGAGCCCGCCCAGGAGGATCACCGTCGCCAGGGGTAGCTGCCGCCAGACGTGAACCGCGATGACGGAGCCCATGGCCAGGTGAGGCACCCCCAGCCAGATGGGCCAGGTTGTGGGCCCGAAGATTCCTACAGCTCTGAGTATCCAGTTGAAGACGCTATAGATCGAATCCAACATCCAGAGCCAACCGATAGTTCCCAGAGAGATCGGCGCGACCCAAGGGAGCAAGATCAGGAGGCGCACCAGCCATTTGCCTCTGAAGTTCTTCAGGAGGGCAAGTGCCAGAACCTTCCCCAGCACGAGGACCAGCGCTTGTGAGATGAAGGTGAAGATCAAGGTATTTTTGAGGGACTGTTGGAAGAGGGGAGTTTGGATCACCGCTTTGAATTGCTTCAGGCCGACAAAGCTCATCGTTCTGCTTCCGATGGTGATGTCGCTGAGACTGTAGTAGAGGGCGAGGAGGAAGGGGAACCCGATAAGCAGGACGATGTACAGGATCGCCGGCGCGATCATGAGCCGACCGAGCCATATCTCGCTGTCCAGGATAGCGGTGAGGCGGCCCGTTTTGGCCCGCGCCACCTGGGTCCCCGTTTCAACAGTTGTCATAGCCTTTTGGGTCATAGAGGTCTTGGTCCCGTCCTGAGGCCGGTTTCCTTGTCGAAAAACTTCAGATCTTTCGCCTGGACGACGAACTCGTAGGTTTCCCCTTGCTGAATCGAAGCCGTCACCGTCGAGGGGAGCCTTGATATGACGTGGGCGTCTGCAAGTTTGCCGCCCAGGAAGCCGTACAGGAGACGATCGGCCCCAAGATATTCGATTCTGGTCACCTTGAATTGGAAGGCGACGAGGTCGTCCTGAACCCCGAACACCTCTCTGGGGAGGAACGTCTCGGGGCGGAAGCCCACGATCGTGTCATCGTACTCTACGAGGTTCATCGGCGGCGATCCCAGAAAGCCTGCCACAAAGGTATCTGCCGGTTCGTGGTAGATCTCCTGTGGTGTACCCAGTTGCCTCACCTTTCCCTGGTTCATCACGGCGATGCGATCTCCGAGGCCCATCGCCTCCACCTGGTCGTGGGTCACATAGATGGTGGTGGTCCCGATGCGTCTCTGGAACTGCTGCAACTCCTCTCGAGCCGATGTCCGCAGCTTGGCGTCTAGGTTAGAGAGAGGCTCGTCCAGCAGGAAAACCGTTGGCTCCCTGACGAGGGCCCTGGCGAGGGCAACCCGCTGCCTTTCCCCTCCTGAGAGTTCACGCGGCTTGCGGTGAAGCAGCTTCTCGATGCCGAACATAGAGGCTGCCCATTCAACCTTCGACTGCCAGGTCTCCTTCGGCACACTCTGGGCCTTCAGGGGGAAGGCGATATTCTTGAAGACAGTCATGTGGGGATAGAGGGCATAGCTCTGAAACACCATAGCGATTTTCCTGGCGCGCGGCGGCAGATCGTTCACCACCTGGCCCCCGATGAGTATTTCGCCGGAGGTTGGTTCTTCCAGCCCCGCGATCATCCGAAGGAGGGTGGTCTTCCCGCAACCAGACGGCCCCAGTAGGACGAGGAATTCCCCCTCTTCGGTGGAGAGGTCAACGCCGTTCACCGCCGGGACGTCTCCGAAGTACTTCTTGATGTTCCGTGTTTCCACAATCGCCATACGCTACCTTACGTTACTCTCATGAAGAACGCTCCGCCGCTCACATTGCGGTGCCAGCCAACGTGGAAGGAGGCTCCTTTTTTGGGGAGCCTCCTTCCTCTTACACCAATACCCCTACGGCCGGCAGGAGCCGAGTACCATCCAGCAAAAGCGAGTATTAGAGGCTAGATAAGCCCCTTCTCCTTCCATTTCGCGAAGATTCGCTTGCAGGCCGCCTCGGCCTGGCTGATTGCCGCCTCGGGTGTCTCGGCCCCGCTGGCAGCCTTCGCAAACATATTATTGATCACCCATGTGGCGAAAATCTCGTCCTTCGCCGCATTGGCGTAGCCCGGGTACCCGACGTTGGTCGCCCAGCTCAGGACGTCCTCCAGGACCTTATACTTATCTGGCGGGTGCGCCTTTGGGTCATTGGCGATCAGTTTCTTCAAATCGGGAACGGTCTTGGGGAAACAAGGGAAGTTATAGAACTCGCTGGCGAGGAAACCCTTCCTGAAGTTGCCGATGTAGTCAACGAGAAATTTCTTGGCCCCCTCTTTGTTCTCGGCGAACTTCCAGATCACGTAGCAGTCCATGACGTGCTCGAGCCCGATGGCCCGCACAGGACCCTTCAGGGCCTTCGTTAACTGGATCTTCGCGGAGATGTCCGGGTTCTCCTTTTCGGCCACGCGCGTGGTGGAGATGGCGTTCAACACCACTGAAAGCTTGCCGGAAACCATTCCCCGGTTATTGGAGGAGGCATCCCAGGCGAAGACCTCCGGGGTCATGGTCTCCTCGTAGAGGGCCTTGACGAACTTGACCGCCTCAAGCGTCTGCTTGGAGTTCAGGACCAGATTGCCGTCTCGGTCCTGCACCGAGGATCCGAAGGAGTACATGATGGTCCGCATCGCCATGCCGGTGTCGATCTCCGGAGACAGGCCGATGCCCACGGGATTGCCGAACTGCTTTTTGATCTTTGCCCCAGCGACCCGGACGTCATCCCAGGTGGACGGGCCCTTGGGCATTCCCACCGCCGCGAAGAGGTCTTGCCGGTAGTTAACGGGGTCGGGGACGAAAGAGTCTGAGAAGCCGTAATACTTCTTGGTTTTAGGGTTGTAGGTGCTCTTGATGGCGAGGTCGATCGGCTTGCCGTACTTGCGCTCGCACTCCTCGTAGATCTCTCTGTGGTCGATGACCTGCTGCTCGAAGGTGGGCGCAGGCCACATGAACAGGAACAGGTCGTGACCCTTCTGGGCAGCGACCTCGGCGGCGCCTTGGGCATTCAGCGCGGCGAGGCCGACGTTGTCCACCTTCACCTCGGTATCGTTCTTCTGGCCCCATTCCTTCACATATGTCTCATTGAACCACTTGTCGTACGGGGGGACGAAGTGGACCCATTGGAGAATCTTGAGCGTCTTTTTCGCCGCGTGCGCCCGTCCCGGGATGATGATCGCCGGCCCCACTCCTGCCGCCAGCGCCCCCGCTCCTGCTGCCTTAATGAAGTCCCGCCTGGAGAAAGCGCCTCGCTTTTTCGCTGCCATTTCACACCCTCCTCTTTGTGACGACTTCAACCATGGGCCGGCTCCGCAGCCCTGCGGCCGACCCCCTTGCTAAGGACCACCTTCTGTGACAGATGACAGACCATCGGGAGAACACGCGAGCGATTACATTGTGGGACTGTGTATTCCCCTCTCTTGATCCAAAAGGGCTGAGCTCAGAGAGACCCCGCCTGTTCAGAAGCCTGAAGCAGCATCGCCTTTCACGCGTCCACTCCGGGGTTTTTGCTTAACACGGGGCTGATCGGAAAGTCAAGGGAAATTCAGAACTCGACCTCGATCGTGCCGCCATTCGAGACCTGACACTCTCCAACGCCGCCGCTGCTCAGACCCGCTTCAGGATTCGTGAGTTGGAAGCGGCACCGCATCGTATTGTCTTTGTCTCCGAACAGTGTGGCCACGACCTTGCCTGAATAGTTTCGCACGAAGGTGGTATGATCGCCTTCCTCGATCCAGGGAGGGTCGAACGGTCCCCAAGGGTGCCAGCGGGGTCCCCAGAACATGGAGATGGGCTGTACCACGTCAGCCGTGCTGGTCGAGGTAATCTGCAGATACCTGCCGGAAAAATACTCGCCGCTCGGAAGAATAACGAAAAGCCTTCCGCCCTCGCCGAACCTTTCGGACTGGAACGAGAAGGTTACCCCGGCGACCGGCTCGCCCGGAACCGACAATCGTCCGCCTATCGAGCCCGTCGTGACGCAGCCGGCCAGGCCAACGACGATCACGAGCGCACAAATTGACTCCCAGAACCCTATGCGCATCATACGCTTCCTCCCGGGTTTCAAGCTCATGAATCGCCGGCTCAAGAGAATAATGGGACCTCAACGGCAGTCTGACCTAAGACGGTTTCGGACCCGGGAAAGATCTCCGCTGAGGAGGATCAATCCTCCTCCACGAGGACGAATTGCTCTCTCGAGGCGCGGCAGCTCGGGCAGTGAGCGGGCGGCTGGTCGCCTTGGACGTGATGGCCACAACTCAGACACTTCCAGACGATGGCCATCTCGCTACTGACCGGGGCCTTGTACTTGATCAAGGTGTCCAGCATCCGCATCGCGCTGGTCTTTACGGTGATCTCAGCCAGAAGCAAATCCCGCATGGAGACGACGCCCACCAGCCGATCTTGGTCAACAATCGGCAGGTGACGGCAGTTACAATCTTTCATCTTTTGCAACGCGGCCTCATAGGTCTCGTCGGCTTCGGCCACGACCAGCTCCTTCGTCATCACCTCCTCGACTGTCGTCGTCGCGGGGTCCAGGCCATACGCCACCACTTTGGCGAGAACATCCCGCTCCGTGAAAATCCCGACTAAGCGCCCCTTTTCCAGCACCGGCACTGCCCCTACCTCCTTCGTGGACATGTATTGGGCTGCCTGACGGACGGTAAGGTCAGGCGCCGCAAAAAACACCTGCTTCCCTCGGATGAAATCCTTGACCCGCTTCATAGCCCATTCTCCAGCATCTTTCTCTGATCTACGGGCATCAGTGACCGCTCGTGCCGGGACACTATCTCCTCCTTCCCGAGCTTGTCAAGTGGGAAAAGGCGACGATGGCCTGGGTGTTCCTGCCCAAAGGCAATCAGGGAATCCGGGGCGGATAGCCGACGGGAGGAGTGGACGCGACGCGACCGGCGCTGACGATTAGGTCCGTCGCGCCAGCAGGATCGCAAGCATCCACGAGAAGTGGATCTCCTCCCCCTCGAACCGAATTTGAAAGGCGTTGCGGACCTCAGGGGAAGCCTTGAGGTAACGTTCCCGCAGGAGCCTCACAGTGGTCGGGTCGTTCCCGGCGGTGCGAACCCAGTTGGAGAGGCTGAGATTGGAACGATGCTCGGTGCTCATTCGCTCGACGTGAAACCCCGCCTCCTCCGTCATCCGTCTCCACTCGCTTGGGGAGTAGTTGCGCACGTGGGAGGGATCGCGGATCCGCTCGGTTTCCTGCTGCCAGGCGGAAGTGTCGGGGTCTTCCGGCGTCGAGCTGTCGCATAGGACAAGAGTTCCACCCGACCTCAGGACCCGATGCATCTCCGCCAGGAAGCGGGGAACGCCGCCGAAATGATGGGGGGCGATCCGACAGGTCGAGATATCAAAGACCCCGTCGCGGAACGGAAGCGCCTCGGCCTCTGCCAGAGAATACAGGAGGTTCTTGAGCGTCCGTTCGCCGGCCAGTCGATGCGCCTGAATCAGCATGTTCGCCGTCAGGTCTGTCGCCACCACCCGCCGGGCGAAGGAGGCGAAGGCGAAGGCCGTAAAGCCGGTCCCCGTGGCGACATCAAGAACTCGGTCGGTCGCCGTGGGCGTGGCCCACTCAACCATCAGATCCAGGCTGGTGCCGGTCGCGTGCGGACGGCTTTCGGCGTATCGCTCGGCCTGGCGGCCGAACTGGGCCTTGACCTTCTCGACGATCTCACGCTCCATAGGCCTCATCCTACCATTACTTCCAGATTCGGGCAACGCAGACGCGGAGGGGGAGAAGGCTTCGACACTGTTGGAGGGGTGTGCTAAACTAGAACGACACTCTTATCAAGGAGACGTATGAAAATCGACGGCATTCGGGAAGTGGCGCTGCGGGCCGCCAAGGAGGCCGGGGCCATCCTGCGAGAGGGACTGGAGCGCACGCGAACCATCGAATACAAAGGGGAAAAGAACATCGTCACCGACATCGATCGCCGGTCGGAGGAGGCGATCGCCTCCCTCGTTCAGCGTGAGCTTCCCGGCCACAGTCTTGTATCCGAAGAAGGCACCCGACTGGAGGGGAGCTCAGGGTATCGCTGGTTCGTCGATCCATTGGACGGGACGACCAACTATGCCCACGGCTACCCCTGCTTCTGCGTGTCGATCGGCGTTGAGAAGGACGGGGAATTGCTCTATGGGGTGGTGTACGATCCGAGCCTGGAGGAGCTTTTCACGGCCGAGCGGGGGGAGGGGGCGTTCCTGAATGGGAGGCGCCTCCGGGTCTCCCCTATTTCCCTCCTATCCAACGCATTGCTGGCCACCGGATTCCCGAGCGACGTCGCCACGGCTGAGGAGAACAACCTTGACCACTTCGCCGAGTTCATCAAACGGGCTCAGGCCGTCCGGCGCCCGGGTTCCGCAACCCTTGACCTCTGCTACGTGGCCGCCGGGCGATTTGATGGCTTCTGGGAGCTTCGGCTCAACGCATGGGACGTGGCAGCCGGCGCTCTCGCCGTCCGGGAGGCGGGCGGGCGGGTCACCGATCTGAAGGGACAACCTTTCCGCCTCTCCGCGCCCCGCATTGTTGCCAGCAACGGTGTGATTCACGACGAGATGCTGCGCGTTCTTGCAACCCACGCGTGATCTCCTTACTGCCCCCCGATCTCGGATCGTTCACCTGCCAAACCACGCACGCGCCCTCGGCCACCTCCGGCACAGTCTGACGTCTCTCCGAGACGCCGCCGGTCGCCCCTCTAGTGTAGTGAATCACAAATAGCTTACCAATGAACCGTTCGGGCTGAGCTTGTCGAAGCCCAGATCACGCGCCCTTCGACTGGCTCAGGGCGAACGTGATTGTAAAGGAGTTTAAGAGGCACTACACTGATATGGACGAGCCAGTCAAGCCCGTCGTCGCATCGTGGGCCGTTCTCTCGGGGCCATCCCGGGAGAGCCCTGGGCGCAGAGGCGAGGCATTGCTCGACGGTGAATCAAACTGATATTCGCGTGTTACACGCCGGA
>JACQQF010000073.1 GCA_016207095.1 Candidatus Methylomirabilota bacterium
CTGACCACCGTCCACGGTGGGGTGAGGCCCAAGATCGCCTTGTAGAGTTCAATGTCGCGCATCGCTCTCGCCCTCCTTTGCTGGGCCAGAGCATAGCGCAGGTGGGGTCAGTTACCCACACGATTTCCGGAAGAGCCAGAAAGTGATTTACCTCACAATTCTTACGCCCGAACGGCTCCCGTCTGGATTCATTGCGGGCGCGCGTCAGAGGGAGATCCGATCGCGCGCTGCCTCCCCTGCGGGGCCCCAGGCCCTACAAGCGGTCAAACAGCCACTGCGGGGTGAATTTCAGCGCGTATCCAGAGAGGACGCTAAAGTAGTTGCTCATCAGCAGCCCCCCGATCAGGATCAGGAAGAGGCCGCTCGCGACGCTGACAACCGGCAGGAACCGCTTGTACCGGTCGAAGAGGGTCACGAACCGGCGAAGGGCCAGGGCGCTTGCGAGAAAAGGAATCGCCAGGCCGAGCGAATAGGCCAGGAGCAGGACAATCCCGGCAGTGGCCGTCTTGGTGGTACCGGCCAACAGCAGGATCGAGCCGAGGATGGGGCCGACGCAGGGGATCCACCCTGCGGCAAAGGTCATCCCGATCAGCAGCGCGCCGAGGTAGCCCACCGGTCGGTCGTGCAGCTCGATCCGCCACTCCCGCATGAGCAAGGGGATCCGGAGCCACCCCGCGACGTAGAGGCCGAACAGCACGACCAGGGTCCCGCCGGCCCGCCGGATCACGACTTGGTAGTCGAACAGGAGGTTCCCGAGGACGCTGAAGGAGGCGCCGAGCGCGACGAAGACCAGGGTGAACCCGCAAATGAACAGGAGCGCATTGAGGAGGATCGCGCGGCGGGTCCTGGTGCTGGCAAGCGGGGTCTGCAGGTCCTCAAAGGAGACCCCGGCCACGAACGAGAGGAACGAGGGGAACAGCGGGAGCGTGCAGGGGGAGAGAAACGACAGCAGGCCTGCGAGGAGCGCAGCCAGATACGATACGTCATGTCCTGTGACCATGTGCTCTCTACCCCCATCTATTTCTGTTTGTACTGTTGGAGGAGTGCGTCGATGTATTTGGTGAACTCGTCTTCCGTCATCTCCTCGTCAGCCCGTCCAAAGAGAGTCCCGTCCCGGTTGATCAGGAGCGTTGTCGGGACCCGCTGGAGCGCATAGCGCTGGGCGATCTCCCCAGCGGCGTCGCGGCCGACAGGGTACGGGGCCTTGTACTGTGCAACAAACTTTCTCGCGTCGGCCTCGGTGTCCGACGCGACGTTGATCCCGAGCATCACCAGCCCTTTGCCCTTGTACCGCTGGTAGAGCTTCGCGAGAACGGGAGCCTCCCGTTGACAGTGGGGTCACTGCGAGTGGAAAAAACTGAGCAGGACCGGCTTGCCCCGGTACGCTCGAACGGAGGCCGTCTTCCCATTCAAGAGCCGGAGCGTGAAGTCCGGGACCGGGCCAGCCTCGGCTACCTGGAAGACCAGCGCCCCGATGAGCAGAGCAGCAGCCCAGCCGAGTCCGTTTCGAGGCCCCCGGACCACCGGGGGGCGTTTCAATGGGTGTCTCATGTGTGATTCCTCCAAAGACACTGTGAGTAGCGCCTGAAGACCTCAGTCTAGCCCATACTTATTCCAGTGACGACCAAACCCGGTGTAGTCCTCGCCATTCATCTCCTGCTCCATGCGCACCTCCCACACGGCAAGACGACCTGCCGATTCGCTCGAGGAGCGAGAACTCGGCAATTCGTCGGTAGAGGTCGAGGTTTTCGAGGACTCCATGATTGGTACTGGAGACCGCTAAGGCCACGGCACGACAACGACGCCTCCCAATGCCCCGAGCATCGTGAGCCCCCCATTGTCGTCGTACCTCTGCTCCGCTCACAAGACGTCATAACCCCACCTCCTACCAGGACAGGGACGCCTTCATCACCACCGAGGAACCCAAGGACATCGGTGCGCTCGGACTCATCGGGCGGTGGAGGGAGGGACTTCGATTCCACGAACGGTTACCGGTAGCTTAGCGGGCAGTAGGCAGGTCTCATAGCTGCATGCCTGTGCTGTCACCGTCCCCCGAATCTCCTGGAGGCGCTGCAGGGTCCCCAGAGGAAAGACAGCCACCAGGCGCGTCGTGCCCTCATACACGCTTAGCGCCTGGGGTGCGAATGTTGGCGTGATTCGTACCGCCTCGGGATAAATCGTCTGAGTAGGAGAGAGCCCCTCGAAGGTGACAGTGGTCGGGATGAGATAATTCAGCGAAGCCGGATTCGCATTGATGTGCCATCCCTCGCCAATATGGATCGTGGTGACGATCTCGTCGTGATCATTTTTGACTGAGGCTGACGCCGTTACCTGGACGTGGTCCGCTGTGTCGGGAAGACCGACGCGCTCTGCCGATGCGCCCCTCTCCGCGAGATGCGCTGTGCTTCCGAGGATCGATGCGAACTGACTCTCTGGGCCCAATTGATGAAAACTCACCGCGGCGACTGCAGCCCCCCAGGTGCTAGGATGCTGTTCCATTTGGTGGCTGATATGACTGACCGCCAAGGCGGCAGCGGAGACATACTTGGCCTTCTTGGTCGCTTCGCCCACCCGCAGCAAAAGTTCGATGGCAGCCGAGGTGCCTGATGGATAGACGCCATCGCCGTCATCCTCGGGCACGATCAGCAGATCCCGTTCGTTCAGAACCGTGGACAGTTTGCCGCCTTTTCGCGAGAACTGGCGCAACATGTCGTCTGCTAAAGTTCCTGCGCGGGTCAGCCATACCGTGTCCTTCGTCAGATCATAGAGCGACATGAAGCCCACCCCTAACAGCGCGTAATCCTCAAGATAGGCGTCGGTCTGTGCGTGCCCGCGGAAGATCTCATGCTTGAGCCGCCGAGTTTTGGGGTTATACGCGACGGCCCAGATCCGCTCCGCCGTCCGCTTCGCCGAGGCAATGTCCCTCTCGTTTCCGAAGATCTGCCCGCTTTGCACCATTGCGTCGATCGCCAGGCCATTCATCCCAACAATGATCTTTTCGTCTCTCAGCGGCTGTGGTCGCCGGGTCCTCGCGACCAGCAGCTTGGCGCGTAACGGCGCCATCGCGTTCAGCCGCTCCACGACAGAGGAGCTCTGCGCGTTTTCCCCCACAGGGGAGGGGCGTACCCGGAGCACCCCTGGGCGCTCGTCAGAGGACGACCCGCCGACATCGGGTTGGGGCATGTGGGCTAACTCATATACTTCGAAGAACCGCTTCGCAGGCTCGACGCCGAGGACGGACACGATCTGCCTACGAGTCCACACATAGCTTGCGCCTTCCTCGCCGTTCACCTCCGCATCCTGGGCCGTATAAAATCCCCCGTCGGAAGCGAGCATCTCGCCTGTGAGGTAGCGACTCACGCCATTGGCCACAGCTTTATACAGAGACCTGCGCGAGACCTGGTAGGTCTGCGCATAGATCTTTAGCAACTGCGCATTGTTGTAGAGCATTTTCTCGAAATGGGGGACCGACCAAGTAGGGTCCGTACTGTACCGATGAAAACCGCCTGCAAGGTGATCGTAGATGCCCCCATAGGCCATGGCGTCCAGGGTATTCTGAAGCATCTCCAGGCTCTCCGCGGACCGGGTAAGGCGGTGATCGGCCAACAGCAGCCCTAAGATCGGTTCGTTCGGGAATTTTGTTCCATTGCCTCCTGGAAACCCGCCCTTGATGGAATCGAACCTTCGGGATAGTGCTTGACGCGCCCGAACGAGCCATTCGCCTGGCTTTACGGCGACCGTCTGACCGCTGCGCTGTTCCTGTTGAACCCGCTGCATGGCCAGGAACACGCGATCCGCCTGATCGGACACCCGCTTCTGATCGGTCGTCCAAATCCTATGGACCGCCTTGAGAATGGTGGGGAATCCGGGACGGCCGCCGCTGTCAGTCGGCCCAAAGTAGCTCCCCCCAAAGAATGGCTTGAGGTCCGGGGTCAGGAATAGGTTGTTGGGCCACCCTCCGTGCCCCGTCATGAGCTGGGTTGCCAGCATATAGATCTGGTCAAGGTCGGGGCGCTGCTCGCGGTCCACTTTGATGTTGATAAACCATGGATTCATCAGGGCAGCGATTTCGGGGCTGGAATACAGGAGCCTCTCGGCAACGTGACACCAGTAACAGGTGGTGTAGCCGATCGAGAGAAAAATCGGTTTGTTCTCCTTCTTCGCCCTGGCGAGAGCTTCGGGACCCCAGGGGTACCAATCGACAGGATTGTGCGCGTGGAGCAGGAGATAGGGGTTTGCCGAATGAATCAACCGATTGGTATAACGCTCGTGCCCGGATCGATCCGGCGCCGCTTGGGTGCTTTGTGCCTGCGCAGGGAGGCCGGATCCGACCAGGGAGAGCAGGATGAGCAGAACGAGGACAGAGCGAGACGGTGAAGGAGCCATTGTGTATTCTCCCCTATTCATGGTTCGACGTCCCCAACTTGTCGCCCTACTGGCGACATCTCGACGGATAACCCTTCGACCTCTTGATGCGGAGAACAGGGAAACACGTCACAACGTCCTTGTCAATCGGGCCGCGCCAGCGGAATCCTGTCGCTCAAGCGGGACGCTTCACCGTCGAGGCGGGGAGGGTGGGGTGTCCGCAGCCATGGCCTCCGCGCATCTCCATCAGTTTGTTCAGAAGCGTCGAACATGGTGGTCGATGCCTTTGTACGCCTTGATAAAGCGAGTCATCCGTTGCTCGTCGAACTCATCGAACTTGTCAATCCGCCCCCAGGCTGTGAGGGCGATTCGCCTGTCCATCCCTGGATACGGGGCCAGAATGACGTGCTGTTCATAGCTGTTGACAATCGACCTGAGCTTATCCAATAGATCGGGGCAACCCTGGGGGCAGTTGTACTGCACCAAGACCCCGCCATCTTCCAGGTTGTGCACCTGAAGCTCCTTGGGGATCGGCTCGGTGTGGACTCCCCATGAAGCGATCGACCCGAGATGCGGCCCCGATGTCGGCGGATCGGAGTTGTAGGGCAAGCGCGGAGTGGCGAGATTCTGGATGTGGTAGGTGCCCAAGATAGGGACCGATGTGCCGGGCAACTCGCCGACGGCTTGGTACGCGAAGTAGCCGACGGTGATCGCCACCAGCAGTGCCACCCCCCACCCGATTGGCCGCTTCAAGCCACGTCGCAACCTGAATCTCGTCTGCTTGAGCTTCGCCTTCCCCATTGTCCTGGCAACCATGAACTTACATCCGCCCGGACCACTAATCCGGCGTGACGTCACCGATTCAGGCCCCAGCTCGTACCCACAGTCAGCTAGAGTTGGATGAGCTTCACGGCCCTCCGGGCTGCGCCCCCGTCCCAAGAACAGGGCGGCTGGCAGGTCGTGCTCGATCGCGCTTCACTGCCCGTGGGCCGAGCCTCCCTTGAGGAGAGCCTGAAGGAGGGCGCGTCCCTCCGCTTGCGCCCACGGGCGAGGGCCAATCACCTTGGCCAGCACGGTTCCGTCCCGGCCGATTACGATGATGGTTGGTGTGGCTCTTACCCAGTAGGCCGCAATGGCGCGCCCCTCCGAGTCGAGTAAGACGGGCGCGACATATTTCCGCTGCTTCACCACCTTTGCCACGAGGTCCCGATCCTCAAGCATATCTATCAAGAGCAGGGTGAGCCCTTGACCTTTGAACTCCCGGTACAGCGCGTTCATAGAGGGCAACTCCCTCTTGCAGTATGGTCACGACGTCGCCCAGAAATAGAGCAGGACGACCCGCCCTCGGAAGTCTTTGAGACGGACCGACCGCCCCGCGAGATCGGGCAACGTAAAAGATGGCGCGTCAATTCGTCCTGTAAACGGCATCACCCCTGCATCGCGCCAGAGCTCGATGGCAACAGGGCTGGCAGGTTGCGCGGCGCCGAGCGGCAGGAATCCTTCAACCGCAATCGCGCCGATGGCCGCAATGATCACAAACCAACGCGTCACAAACCGTCTCCTCATTGCTGCGGCGAGCCGCCACCCCTCTGACCAGTTGCGAACAGTTCTCGTCGCCGCTTACTATCCGCGGCCTCTCTGTCAATCTGGCCGTTTAAAGGTTCTGATAAGACGCGGGGGCACGCTCTCGGCTCGTTCGTGGGGAGGAAGCACACGGTTCCGAGGCAGACATGGGCTTGTGGCAGGCCCACCGCCTGGGCCGCTGCCTCCACAATGCGGAGAGAGAGCTCAGCCCTCTGAAGGGCCTTGCCCTGAGACTCGGCCAGCGCTTGCTGGACCTTCTCGGCCGTGTTCTGAACGGCCTCCCTCCGCTGGCGGTAGGCCAGCGCAATCCCGAGTAGCAGGGTCTTGAAGCCGATGCGGCCGTACTGGTCATCGGGGAATAAGGTGCCCCCGCCGTAGAACGCCTGACCGCCCGCATTCAGGAGGACCGTCAAAGGCCAACCTCCAGCCCTCGTTAGCGTGTGCACCGCCTTCTGGTACCGGGAATCGATGTCGGGCCGCTTATCACGATCCACCCTGATCGCGGTGAAGGGGGTGTTGATCAGGCGCGCCACCTCGGGGTTGCTTAGGTCTCTTCGTCCATGACATGGCACCAGTGGCACCAGATGGCGCCAATGTCGAGGAGGACCGGTCGGTCGAGCTTCTTGGCCAAGCGGAACGGCTCCTCCCCTCAGGGGTACCAGGCGACAGGCTGAGTTGCCGCCTCCAGGATGTAGGGACTGGACGCTTTCGCCAGCTTGTTCGTCGGCGGTCCTCCTGCCTCGCTCGGGTGGGCAGAGTGGAAGACAAGCGCGACCAGGATCGCGGAGACCAGCCATCGCCTGCGCAGAATCAAGCCCGTTGGCCAATGCACCCTATTGGGCCACATCTCTTCTCTGGGGTGGGTCATGGCACGCTGGCACGATAGCCGACGTATGTGAGCAACTCGATCATCTCCTTGACGGTCACCTTGCTCGAGTCGTACTGGACGACTGTTTGGGCGTTTTGAAAGTTCACCTCCGCCCGCTTCACCCCGACGAGCCCTTCCAGGGCCTCCTTGACCAGCTTGGGTCCCGTGTCCGGTCAGGTCATCCCTTCGACCCGGAGCGTGACCTGCTTGAGCTCTTCAGCGAAAGCTTGGTGGTGTCCGATTACCGTAACGGAGAGAGCGAGGAAACCCGCACAAAAGGCCCGTCTGGTGAGCATCGTGGTTACCTCCTTCCTTGAACGCGTATGCTATAGAGCTAGAGGCGACCGTTCGCGATCATACGAAACGTAGACCCATTGGCGGCTACGTGATCTTCGGCGCGGAACGCCAGGCGCCTGTTCCGCCGGGCGGTGAACCTTCCGATCCTTCGAGGATCGGGTCAGCTTGCCCGCCCGAGCCCTGGCCCAGTAGCTGGTGAGGATATATTCCGTAGTTATCCCAGGATTCGGCTTTTGATGCCCTGTTCCTTTCCCGGAGTTCCTTCCGTACCAAAAATCTCGACGCTTCGCCAGAGCTTGACCTTGGCTTCTCTCCAGTCCATCTCCGGTGCAACTTGGCGAAAGTAGAATTCCATCTCGGCATTCGTCGCAGTGCGATGGCGAGCGGAGTGATGAACATCGCCGATGTTCCATTCACCTTCGGGTCAGGAAGGAAAGAAGATGAGATTCTCACCCTCTAGAAGAAAAATGCTATAGCGTCGATCCTCTTTGATGATCTTGCGAAGGGTTATGGGCAGTTCGAAATCTCCCGTCGACATGGTCTGTGCCCTCCAATACCTATCCAAGCATGTAGGCCCCGCCCGGGGCACCACCAGGCGGCCTGGTTCCCTATTATCCCCCGTTCCGTCGAAGGCTCGGTGCCGCCCGCCAATTAGTCGGTCAAGAGATGCCGGAACCAGACCTTGACATCTGGCTGGATTCTCGGCAGTAGGCGTACCCCCCTGCTCAAGGCAAGGGCCGCTCCTGCCCGTCGGTCCTGCGCGCTGCCGCTAAATGCCTTTCATGCGCGAGGCCAGCCGCTGCAGATCCTCCTGGGGCAGTTCACCAACGAGGCCGTAGAGGAAGCGCGCATCTCCCCAGACGAGGACACCTGGACCCTGTGACTGGGCAATGTACCGGGGGCCCAACCTCGGCCAAAAAGGCAGCGCACGCGTTGGCCGTGGCATCTGGAACAAGGACACGATCCGACCCAGCCCCACCTCATACGTGAACCGGAGTCCCTTGGCCTCCCCAACGTGGCAGAGGCTCCCTCCTACGAGTCTTGCGCCTTCCTGGGCGAGGAGAGGCACGGGAGACGAGGGGGGCACCTCTGCCCGGAAGTGCCTGACGATCTCGGCCGGATCGGTCGCGGGGAGATCCACGGGGCCGCGCTTCCGGGTCACGGAGCCACGGTGTTCCTGGACGAGCTCCTCCACGAATGGGGACGGCACCTGCCCAGCGTGAAGGATCCAGAGAGAGAAGCTGAGCACGAGAACGATGGCTGGGGCGCCCCAGACCATTCGGAGGGCCGCCGCTGTCGGCCACCACTTCGCGACCCCCCCCGAGGGACGTCGGGCGACCTCCGCCTCCTGGTCAATCCGCCGAACGATCCGATTCCAGAGTTCAGGAGAGGGTGCGGGCGCGGCAAGCTGCGCCTGCACCAAAGACTTCACGCGCATGTCCAGTTCGAGCTCTCGATGACAGGTCGGACAGCCTTCCAGGTGGCTGAGGATCTCAAGATTCTTGCTGACCTCGAGCTCGTCGTCGAGCAGCGCGTATAAGCCGAATCTTGCCTCCTCGCAGTCCATGGTTACCCTTCTTTCTTATCCCTTGCCTTCCTCCTGGCACGGAGGAGCGCGATGGGCGTCACAGATGGTCCTGTGCCCGTAGCCCGTCTGGGATCAACGTCGAGGTGCCGTTTAAGACGGTGCCGGAGCGCCTGCCGCGCTCGGTACAATCGCGACATGACCGTTCCGATGGGACAGTCGAGCGTCTTGGCGATTTCCTTGTAGGTGAACCCCTCTACGAAGCTCAGGAGGACGACCGCCTGCCAGTCCTGGGGAAGTGCCTCGATGGCCACTTGCACCTGCTGACCGAGCGACTCAGCCATGAGCTGCGTCTCCGGGTCGAGCAAGTGGCTTCCTTCGGCTTTTAGGGTGCCTATTTCGACGGCTAGTTCTGTAGGCTCCCTGGACCTCTTCCGTTGAGCGTCAACGATGGTGTTGATGAGGATTCGGAAGAGCCACGCCTTGGCATCAGTGCCCCGTTCGAAACGATCGAAGCCCCGGTAGGCCTTGAGGCACGCTTCCTGGACCAGGTCCTCCGCTTGAGCGGCATTCCTCACCCTCTGGACGGTAAAGCGATACAAGGACCCTAGATGAGGGAGAGTCAGCTCCTCGAACTCCCTCCTCCTTCCCGACCCTCTTGCCTTCTCCCTCACGGGAGCTGCCTCTGCCTGACCGGAGTCACTCTCCGCCTCCCTGGCTTCATCGTAAGAAACGTCATCGTCCCGCGATTTATTCCCAAAAACAGATAAGAGTTGCTGTCGGCATCCTTGCAGATCGTCTCAAAGCAGGGGCGATCGAGGTCTTTGCCGAGTACATCCGGTTCGATCCTTGGCGATGAAAAGTGGCACGACCCCGCCGGGCCATCGACAGGGGGGACGGGCCATTGGAGAGGCAAGTTCTCACCTCCACCCCTCTTCCGCGGGAACAATAGCTCCACGGGAAAAGAGTGGTCCGATGCTGAGACCCAATCTTCTATAGAGCGATGATGGCACGCCGATATCACCAACCCAAAGGCGGCCGACGTATGGCTTGGCGGTAGGCACCAGGAGTCCGCATTTGGGTACCGCCAACGTGAGAGTGGCAGCAGCCCGGATACAGGGATCGGTGATTTCCCCGGTGTCGGGGTGAAGCCCCGACGGGAGATCCAGCGCGAGGATCGGATGGCCGATCCCGTTGACCTGACGAATGATCCCGGCGATCGCTCCGCGAGGTGGGCCATTGAGACTATACCCGAGGAGCGCATCGATCACCAAATCACTCGGGCCCATCCAGGCAGCCAGCTCCTCGGTCTCGCCGGAGTCGAATACGCCGATCCGGACACCCATCCGGTTAAGGGCCGCGTACTGGTGCGCGGGGAGTTCCTTCAGGCGCGGCGGGGCTTGAGCCAGGACCACCGCGACCGAGGCCCCGCCATTTACCAGGTGCCTCGCCGCCACTATCCCTCCTCCTCCGTTGTTGCCTGGCCCGACCAGCACCACGATCTTCCGGCCTGTGAGTTCACCACCCAACAGGATTCGGGCCACTTCGGTGAGATTCCTCCCCGCGTGTTCCATCATCTGATGAAGCCCGATCCCCATCTCCTCGACCATCAGGCGGTCGATCTCCCTCATCCCGTTGGCTGTGATACTCGGGAGCACGCCGGACCTCCTACTCAACATCGATATACGAATTCTCACTCCCCCAGGCATTCGGCACTTTCGGCGCGTCGGGGTCGTTCCACCACTCCCGGCCGCCCACGAAAAACTTGTACTCATATCGGCCAGGTTCTAGGGTGAGCGTGAGGCTCCAGAGATTGAGGCGGCCGTCGTGGACCATCGGGCGAGCCGACACATTCCAGTCGTTGAAGTCGCCTACCAGGGTGACCGACCGGGCCCCTGGACATCGGAAATTAAAGGTTACCAGCCTCCCCATTGCGAACTCTTCTCGGGTCAAACCCGCATCCGAGAGCCGTTAGGCCCGGCGCCATCGAGACCTCACTGAGAGGTTTGGGTGCACGAGCACGACAGGGCAGCGGAGCCCTCGGAAGGTCACGAGATTTCGCCAAGGAGTACACCGTGGACGACATGAGCCATGAGCGAGGCCATCACCGCCATCAATCCTTCCGCGTTGGCGCTGAACATCCCACTTCCCACTTTCTTCGCTTCTTGGAATGAGCGATGGCCGCGAAGTTGGCCAACCGCTCTCCGATCAGGACTCCTCTTCACTGCGCCCACGTCGTTTCGAACTCATCGAGGAAGAGTCCTCCCGAAACTCCGACAGTGCCGCCTCCGCCAAACGACTGGCCTACTGGTGGATGAGTCCAATGGGGGTGAACTCTCGCTCCGCCCGTCGAGCCGCCCCAGAAGGCCAATGGCGTTTGGGCACCTAGCCGAGCGCACCCTGTGCCCAACGAGACCAATCCTACAATGAGGAACACCAGGAGCAACGGCAGAGCTTCCTTGACTAGCCTCATCATCGTCACCTCCTTCATACGCAGCATTGTATTGATTTGAGGTCGAGCGTCCTAAGGTGGACCATTCACCCGATTCACACCCCTTTACAACCTCGAGAGCGATCAACGTAAGCCGTTCCGCCATTGTTCTTCGGCCCACTATTGAGATGCAAGCCAGTACCAAAGGATTCCCGAACCATTCCGCACCGCTTCTGAGCGTAGTGATGCTACCGCCCCGGAGGCACCCTGAGGGCATTGGACTCCGAATCTACGCGGCACTTGGCCGCATCAAATCTTATAGAGGGAAACGGGCTCAAAGGACATGCGGCTTGCCGGGCATGGCCGAACCGCCACCGTCCAGCAGGAGGTCTCCAAAGCGCGGCAAGTGGAAAATGGCGCTATCGAGGAGGATGGAACATGGGAACCTGGCTGATTGGATTGAGTCTGACAGCGGCAGGATTCGTGATGGGGATTGTGCTCATGGCGCTTCTCGTGGCGAACCACCGGACCGACTTCCGGTAGCCCGTACCTCAGACACGCGAAAGGAAAGACGTAGAGGACAGGTCGAGGCTGTTCGCGATGAAACCCCTTACGTCACTCCGGTCGCCCCTCATCACGCTCAAGGAATGGTTGAAGCGGGCCGTCGCGCGTCGCCTCAACCGGGAAGCGGCCGCGTATGAGGTCAAGGTCCCGAACAACATGGAGCGACTCTACAAGCACATCCGGAAAGGAGACGTCGTGCTCGTAGAGGGGATGCTCGGGATCAGCCAACTCATCAAGTACACTACGCAGAGTCAATGGAGTCACTGTGCCCTCTACATTGGGGACGAACTGCTCCGACGGGGTGGCCGACTGCGTGATGAAGCCCTAGCTAAGTCCGGTGATCTCGCCGACCGGCTGCTCGTCGAGGCACTGACTGACGAAGGGGTCGTGGCGTCACCGCTGGCGAAGTACCGGTGGCACAACATCCGGGTCTGCAGACCGTTCAAGATCGATCCTGCCGATCTGGACCAAGTCATTGATTCCGTGATTGCGGATCTCGGCAAGCTGTATGACAGCCGAAATTTCCTCGATCTGACCCTGATGCTCCTCTCCCCCGTGAAGTTCGGCCCCCTGAGAACCCGGACAGTCCAGAGCTGTCTGGGAAACTGCACGGAGCACCAGGTGATCTGCTCCGGGATGATCGCCCGGGCCTTCCAACGGATCGGATATCCGATCCTGCCCGTCGTCGATGTCGGGCGTCCGCCCGACGAAACACTCCTCGAGGCGATCCCCTACGACTACCCATTGACGATGCGGCATTACTCTCAGATCCTCCCTCGAGATTTCGACCTGAGCCCCAATTTCCAGGTCATTAAGTTCAACCTGATCGAGGAGGGGCAATTCGATTACAAGCACCTGCCCTGGAAGCGGTAAGCCGAGACGAACCGGCCTCGACCGGAGACGCCACCAGAGCTCTGACGTACAGCCCGTCTGAGTAAGGTATGTGCCAGAAACCTTTCCCTTAACAACGTTCAAACAATATATCTCTAGCAGAAGGAAAGATTCGCTTGACAGATGAGCTCAGCGAGTTTATCCTATATACGGTATTTCGTATTATCGTATGCAATCGCACCTAAAAGGAGGCAGGCGTGAGCGCACTGAGAAAGCTGGTACCCCGGCAAGAATTCGCACTTCTGGAACTGTCGGCGAAGTTCTTCCGGGGGTTAGGGGACCCGACTCGACTGAAGATCCTGGAGATTCTCCTCGAGGGAGAAAAGAGTGTCTCAGAGCTGGTTCGTCGCCTCGGTATCCAACAAGGCCGAGTGTCTAATCACCTCGCCTGCCTCAAGTGGTGTGGGTATGTGACGACCGGGAGCAAGGGACGCTACACGCTCTACCGTATCGCAGACCGCCGGGTGAAGCGACTCCTCCAGCTCTCGCGGGAGATGGTCGCGAAGAACACCGAGCACCTCTGGGCCTGCACGCGCATCGCTGAAACCCAGAGGCCTCGGGCAAGGATGGGGAGGTAACGATGTGGGGCCGGTTGACTGCAAAAGAACAGCGCGCCCGACGTGCCCTTCTCGAGCTAATCGTGACGAGCGGTCGTGATCCCGGCCTCAAGGCGCTTGCCTCGCGCCTTGAGGTTTCCGAATCCGAGGCGGCCAAGCTTCTTTCCGCCCTCGAGCGGAAGGGGTTTCTGGTTCGAGACCAGCGTTCGAACAGGATCAAAGCCGCCTATCCGCTCTCGACCCGTCCGACCCAGCATCAGGTCATGCTGAAGGATACGGGCCAGCGGCGCTACGCACTGTGCGCCATCGACGCCCTTGGTGTAGCGCCGCTCTTTGGCGGAGCCGTTATCGCGAATGCTAAGTGCCCGCACTGCGGACGATCAATTCGTGTTCACGTGGAGGACAACCAGATCATGGCCGTCAAGCCTGCGGGAGTCGTGGTCTGGTACACCCTCTCGGAACTGCTTACGAAACAGCAGCCCAACCTGAACTTGGCCGAGGCCCACTGACCCTCAACCAACTTCTTCTGTACGGAAGAAGCCGCATGGAAATGGGCCAAATTGCACCAAGCTCCCAGCGGCACGGTGATGACCCTGATCCAGGCGATGGTAAGAGCTTGCGAGGTCTTCGGCAGTAGTGAGTGAAACAAAAGGAGAAAGTCAGATGAAACTTTCGGGGCTGGCAGGGCTCGGGATCATTGGGACCATCTTAACCTGCGTGGCCTGCTTCACTCCGCTTGCGGTCGGTCTGCTCGGGGTGATCGGCTTGGCGGGATGGGCCGGGTACCTAGACTACATTCTTTTCCCGCTCTTGATCGTGTTTGCCGGGCTGCTGGTGATCGGGCTCGTCCGCCGCACGTCAAATGCTGGGAAGCTGAAAGGAGAAAGCTAATGGCAAAACAAATCGTCGTCTACAGCCAGCCGGGGTGAGGGGCGTGTCATCAGGAGAAAGAGTTCCTTTCTCAAAAGGGGATCACCTTCGTAGACAAGAACATCCGTGAGGATCCGGCAGCACTAGAAGAGCTCCAGCAGATGGGGTATCGGGCGACGCCCGTGACCGTGATCGACGGCGAGGCCGTCGTCGGCTTCGACCGCGGCAAGCTGATGCGGCTACTCGACCTGAGCTGAGGGCTCTGTGACGGCACGGTCGGAGGTGGGGATGGTCAGGGTCCAGTGCAGTGGGTGCGGGCAGGAGATCGAGCTACCGCCGGGGACGCGCTCGGGCGACATTATCGCCTGTCCTAACTGAGCGGGTCTCTCGCTCCGTGTGAGCGAGCAAGAGGGGACGTGGTCAGCCGTAGTCCTCAAGACAGCAAGCTGCGCCGTCGTCGACGAACTGGTCGTCCTCCCCGATGACGTGCAGCCGGGGGACATCATCGAGTGCCACGGGACCCAGCAACGGGTGACCTATGAGTACGGCGCCTATGCGTTGGAAAAGGCAGGAGGCGTTTAGGAAATGAGAATAGCAAATCTGAAATCTAGCTTTTTGGCCATCGTGACAGCGAGCGTCGCGTCTCTGTGCTGCCTCCTCCCGCTTACCGTGATCCTGCTGGGACTCGGCAGCGGGGCGTTCATGATGACCACCATGAGGTACCGGGCTATCTTCATCCCGGCGGGAGTCATCGGGGTGGGGCTCGGCTGGCTCCTCCACTTTAGGGAGCGCAGGGCGTGCAACGCCCTCGGATGCCGGATGGCGGGCGGGACGCTGAACCTATCCCTGCTCCTGGTCGCGACCCTCGTGGTGGCTGCTGCGGTAGCTCTTGACCAATTCCCCAGTGTCACCGCAGATCTGCTGACCCGCGCAACAGCCCGCGCCTCGACTGCAGCGCCTATGGCGGGTTCCTCGAGCGACCACTCGACCATGAGACACGAAGGGAGCCAAAAATAAATGGAAAGACCGGGCTGTGATCGACGCACCTTTCTCGGCTTGTCACTGGGGGCACCGCTTGTCTTGGCGCTGAGGCGCGCCTTGGCCTCAGAGACCGCCATTGCAATCCTGCATATTGACGGCATGACGTGAGGGGCCTGACCCATCGTAGTGATGAAGGCCCTGGAGGGGCTGAAGGGGGTCAGGAGTGCGCACGTGAGTTTCAGGGAGAAGCTCGCCCGCGTGACCTATGAGAAAGGAGTCGTGACCGTCGAGCAGATGATCGAGGCCGTAACCAGGGTCGGCTTCCGAGCGACCTTGCCATGAATCATTCGTTCTTCAGGTCCCCGTAGTAAGTGGGCGGCCATCATCTATTGGTGGGTCGCTCACGCGATCCGCGGAGCGTGGACGACGCAGGCTGCTTAAGTCGGGCGACCATCTTGGAGGTGTGGGATCAATGAACAAGCAATTCGATCTCATCGTTATCGGGACAGGCGCGGCCGGAGCAACTGCCGCTTACAAGTGTCGATCAGCAGGTTGGGAGGTGGCGATCGCCGATGCGCGACCCTTCGGGGGAACATGCGCCTTGCGAGGATGCGACCCGAAGAAGGTGCTCGTCGGTGCCGCTGAGCTCGTGGATTGGCAGCATCGAATGGCCAGGAGAGCCGTGGTCACTAACGGCCTCAAGATCGACTGGCCGGCATTGATGCGCTTCAAGAGGACCTTCACCGAGCCCGTCCCAAAAAACCGGGAGGAGGGCTATGCCAAGGCCGGGATCGCCACGCTTCACGATCGTGCCCGGTTCATCGGGCCGACCACGCTCGAGGTGGGTGATCAGGTGTTGACCGGCCGGCATGTGCTCATCGCGAACGGGGCACGTCCCGCCACGCTCGCCATCCGTGGGGAAGAGCATCTAACCACCAGCGACCAGTTCCTGGAGCTCGATCGGCTTCCGCCGCGGATCCTCTTCGTCGGAGGCGGCTATATCTCGTTCGAGTTCGCCCACATCGCTGCGCAAGCCGGGGCTCAAGCCCGTGTTCTCCATCGAGGGTCCCGTCCGCTAGCGGGGTTTGACTCTGATTTGGTGGATCAATTGGTTCGAGCAACACGGGAGATCGGCGTGGATGTGCGCCTCAATACCACCGTTGAGGGGATTGAAAGAGGACGAGGACAGCTAATCGTTCACGCTTTGGCGGAGGGCGTGCGACAGACATTTGAAGCTGAGATGGTGGTCCACGGGGCAGGCCGTGTGCCGGAGATCGACGACCTAGGCTTAGAGGCGGCTGGCGTTCGGTGGGGGCAAAAGGGGGTGGTCGTGAACGAGTACCTCCAGAGCGTCTCAAATCCTGCGGTCTACGCCGCAGGGGACAGTGCCGCCAGCGGAGGGCTCCCGCTGACTCCAGTCGCGAGCCTCGAAGGCCATGTCGTGGCGAGCAACCTGCTGGAAGGGAATCATCGGACGCCAGACTATACCGGTGTGCCCACCGTGGTATTTACTGTACCTTCTCTGGCCTCCATCGGGCTGCAGGAGGAAACCGCAAGGCAACGAGGCTTAAAGTTCAGGGCCAAGCACGGGGATACTGGAGAATGGTACTCCTCCCGCCGCGTCGGCGTCCGACACTCTGGCTTCAAAGTGCTGATTGAGGAGGGGACCGAGCGTATCCTCGGAGCGCATCTGCTCGGTCCGCACGCCGAGGAGGTAATCAATCTCTTCGCGCTGGCCATCCGAGCAGGGCTGCGTGCGGCCGATCTCAAGACGATGCCCTGGGCCTATCCCACCAGCTCGTCCGACGTCAGCTACATGGTTTAATCGCGTGAGATGACCACGACATGGGACTGCCCCAGGAAAGAGAGTACAGGGGCAAGCTACTCGCAGCGCAGAAGCTGCGCTACCTATCAAGCCGGTTGCCGGCTTCACGCCCGCAATGTACAACCAAAACCCTTGACGTCGTACAGGTGATCCAAACTAGCAGCCTGAGCCTATCCACCTTCTCCTCGTGGGCTGCGATTCTCAATAGGAAGTACAACCCGCTTACACACCAGCCCTAACGGGGAGCCCCATCCGATGAGGTGCATACCACGGCCATTTAGCCGCTAGCCCCCCTGCCGGATTGGTGTCCCGAGAGCCAGACTTGCCCCCCGACGCTCATCTGACCGCCATCAACTTTTCCCGTGAACCTTTTGACCCTCTGCGGCGGATAGTAGGTAGATGGAAGCAGATGAAGTCCTGATGGTCCGGGCCCAGGCCGGGGACAGGGAGGCATTCGGTAGCCTTGCGACTCGCTATGAGACGCCGCTATTCAGATTCTTCTGCAGGATGGGAGCAGAGACCGATGCGGCTGCGGATTTGTTCCAGGAGACGATCCTTCAGCTCTATGAGCGTCTGGATGCCTACGATCCCGCCCGGCTATTTCGCGCGTGGCTCTACGGGATTGCCCACCTGGTCTGGAAGGACTCGCGCCGTCAGGCCGCCCGGAGGCTCGAACGGCTCACTCGCTGGGCCACCCTCGAGCGCGGGTTGCCCGAGGAGCCGCCAGCCGGGCAAGATCTGGACGCGGGGCTTGATCGGGACCTCATCGGAGTCGCAGTCCGGCTTGCGATCTCTCATCTCTCGGAGGAGCACCGAGCAGTGTTGATACTTCGGCACTACCAAGAGTTGACTTATCCCGAGATCGCCGAGGCTCTGGGGATTCCGGTGGGCACCGTGAAATCCCGGATGCACCACGCGCTGAGGGGTGTGAAGAGCGATCTCTCGCGCAAGAAGGTTCTGGAAGTAGGCTAACTCATGGAATGTGACAAGGCATACGATCTGCTCATCGAACGCGAATATGGGCACCTTCAGGAAAGCGTGCAGGACGAGCTATCCTCACATGTTGAACGCTGTGAGCCGTGTCGGATTGAAGCCGCATCCCTGGATGAACTCGCCAGTACGCTGGACCGGTGGCGGGTTCCCAATCCCCCGCCCATGCTGGCCGCGCTCGCGGTTGAACGGAGCCTCAACCTGCCGCGCCACGCATCAGCCGCCGAGGCGCGCGCGGCCCGAGTCTTCGCTCACCTGGGGCTGGGACTAGTGGCTGCCGCCCTCTCGATGATCCTCGTGGCGGGTTCCGTTCCTCGACTGTCCATTCCCGCCCTGTCACTCGGCCTCATCGGCGCCGTCTGGGCGGCGATGTACGGGGCGGCATTCGCGCAGGCCCTGCACCGAGTGCTCCGGATGCGGACCATCGCCCGGACCGCGCTACTAGGCGCCGGCCTCGTCGTTCTCGCCGCTCCAGTTTTGTCGATCCCCTCGGTCGTTGACGCCTGTCGCCAGCTCTTCGCGGGAGCGCGAGGGTCATTTGGCCTGAATATGCTCCTCTTCGTCGCAGGGGGCCTCTATACGGGCATCCCGATTTTCGTCTCAGCAGCGGTGTGTGGGCGGGCACTCGAAACCACCAGCGTTAATCGGGGAGGCGGCCACGCTGGGGTACTTTTCGCCATCCTGATCGCCCCGGCCGTGTACATTCAGTGTGCAGCTTTAGCCCTGGGGCTCGTCGCCACCTGGATGGCCGGCTCGCTCCTCGCGGCCGTTGCCGGCCCCACCGCCGGGATCTGGGTGGCAACGCGCATCGCCGCGCGCCAGGCGTAGGCGATCTGCGCGATCGAAACTTTCCTGGCAACGTTTCAATCGCAAAAGGAGGAACAGCAATGAAGGGAACACGCAAGGCTCTGATCATTGTGGGTATCGTGTCCATCTTTGCCTGGACCATGTGGGCGGCCCCAGCCGCGGCGGAGAGTGCTGCGCGGATCGACACGGTCTCGAAGAGCAATTTCGGGAAGACGGTGAAACAGCTCGAGACGGCGATCAAGGGGAGGGGGATGATGGTCGTCGCCACCGTCGATCACCAGAACATGCTGCGGATGGTCGGGGCCAACGTCAAGGGGAGCAAGACCCTCGAGTTCGGCAAGCCGGATATGATGAAGATGGTGATTCCGTCCACTCCTGAGGCGGGCCTGGAGATGCCGATGAAGATCTACGTCTACGAGCAGGCGGATGGGAAGACCCTCGTGAGCTATGTCAAGCCGTCGGCAGGGTTCGCCGCCTATGGCAAGGCGGACCTCAACATGGTCGGGCAGATGATGGACAATATGCTTGGGGAGATCGTCGCCGAGGCGACCAGATAGCCTCGGCCCTGCGAGGGTTGAAGGGGAATGTGGCCATGCTCATTACGCTGAACGATGTGGCGTTTGTCCTGGCCGGACTTGTCGTGATCGCGCTGACGCTCAGACGGCGGTGGGTGATCCCGCCGCCTGAGCCAGCCCCACCGACATCGAGGGGAGAGGTTGTGCTGACCGGGCTTGCCCTCGTGACGGCCGCCATCGGCCCCAACATCCTGGTGGTCGCGTTAACGCCCGGCATGCCAGGCATGCCGGTCCTGACCCGCTGGGCACTCCTGCCCTCCCTCGTCCTGCTGCTGGCAGTGTGGGGTTTGGCGTTCCTCTGGGGCTACGCGCGCCTGACCAATCGGATCTGGACGGGCATCTGGATCGGGGGCGCGAGCACCGCGGCCCTCGATCTGTTCCGCCTCATCAGCTTCCACCTGGGGCTCTTGCCGGGCAACATGCCAAGGATGTTTGGGGTGCTGATCCTGGATACCATGGCGGCGGGGCCCACCCCCTACTCCGACTTCGTGGGCTCGCTCTACCACTACTGGGTCAGCGCCTGCTTCGGGTTGACCTATACCCTCATCTGCGGTCGGACTCGGTGGTGGGGCGGGCTGATCTGGGGATTGATCATCGAGGTGGGGATGATGGCCACTCCCCCGATGGTCGTGGCCATGGACACCGGCTACTTCGGGCTGAAATTGGGGAAGGGGCTTCTGAACGGCGTGTTTATCGGGAGCCTCATCCCCCACGTCGCCTACGGCATCGTCCTCGGCCTCCTCATCGAGCGGTATGTGAGGCAGAAGGGCTCGATCGTTAGCGTGATCCGGGAGGCTCTCACTACCAAGAAAAGGAGCGAATGTGGGCCAAGACCCGTGCCGGTTAGCGGGGGATGAAACATGCGGAGGCAGGGGGCGCCAGGAAGACCCGCTTCCAAGAGGAAAGGGTGGGGTAGGGGGCTATTTCCTTCTCATCACGGCAGCCCTGACTTGTCCCTGCCACTTGCCTGTCCTTCTGGCGTTGACCGCAGGGAGTGTCATCGGCTCCGTGCTGTCACGTCATCTCTGGCTCACCGCCCTGCTGCTCACCATGTACTTTGTTGGGGCCCTCTATCTCGGTCTCAAGCAGATCAATAAGGAGAAAGTGGGTCATCCGGATGGACTCTAGCAAACGGCTAGAACGACTGCCCAGGCGAGCGTCACGTGTCACCTGCGCAACACGCCATGGTCGAATTTCGGACAGAATAATGGCAGTGAACACGGGTTGCGGTCCATATCCCAGCAGGAAGTACGAGATTGCTCGGCCGAGCCTGCTGACGAATCGTGCGCCTTCGCGAAAAGCTAAACAGGAACAGAAAATGGTCCAGGAGTCCGGCTCAGATCTGGACTTGGTGAGGTGGATCAAAGAAGGGGAACAGTCTGCCTTCGAGCGCTTGGTCGAACGGTTCCAGGATCGGGTCTATCGCCTGGCCCTCCGTATCAGCCGAAATCCGCAAGACGCCGAGGAGATCACCCAGGAGGTGTTCCTGACCATCTACCAAAAGATCGTGACCTTCGAGGCGCGGGCCGCCTTCGGCACTTGGCTCTACCGAATTGCCACGAATGCGGCCCTTATGAAGATCCGGTCGCGCCGCGCCCAAAACGAGCTCACGATCGAGGACTATCTGCCGCAGTTCACCGAGGAGGGCCATCACCGCTTCCCGGTGGCCGATTGGGGGGATGACCCAGAACGCCCCCTGCTCGACCAGGAGAGCCGCGAGGCGCTGGAGAATGCCATTTCTGCCCTTCCACCCGATTACCAGGTCCCTGTGCTCCTGCGGGATGTCGAGGGCCTGTCGAATGCGGAAGTGGCTGAGGTTTTGCGCGTCTCGGTTCCAGCGCTCAAGGCCCGGCTCCACCGGGCCCGGCTGGTACTCCGTGGAATGCTCGCCAACTATTTCCGGGAGCGCGAACCGAGACCGGCCGCCTGATCCGAGGAGAGAGGACAAAAGATATTCCCTTGAAAATCCCCCCTCAAAGGCCTCCCAAATGAATTATCGAACGCCTGCAGGCAGTGGATTCGTCCAATCTTTTTTTACCCTTGTCTATTGGCTCGCCTGACTCGAACCGTTCTGAAATTTGTGGGGAATCGAAGCCCCAGCGATCGGTCCTTTAGTCTTGCGAGGTTGCGGATCGTGCCGCGTCCGTGTGGAGGCAATGTCCCAGGATTAACTCAGATTCGGAACTCAAGCGATTTGCTCTCCAAGAAGGACGATCCAAACAAAATCAATCAGTTGGATGATCTCTGACCGCTTCCCACGGGGCCAAATTGTTGCGGAACGGGTCTTGCTAACGTCTATTCGCTACTATTTGCTACTCGCCAGAGCCAATGGACACAAGGCCGACACCTAGCGATGAGGATCCAGTAATGTCTCCCTGCCGTCCTCTGAGACGGCTTCAACGTGGGGAGCCGACCCATTCAATCTGGAGATATCCATGCTACAGACCCTGATGATCTGGTTCACGGCCGCCCTGTTGGTTGGCGCTGCCTCAACCGCGTGGGGACAGGGGCTCCACCCGTTGCCGCCGATCGAGCCTCCGAAGGCAGAGCAAGTGCAGCTTGGGAAGTGGTTATTCTTCGATCCCCGACTCTCGGGCGACGGCGGCGTGTCGTGCGACACCTGCCACGACCCAGCCACTGGGTGGGGCGACGGGAAGGCGCTTTCGACAGGCTATCCAGGCACCGAATATTTCCGGAATGCCCAGACACTCCTAAACGCGGCCTACTACAAGCGGAATTACTGGGATGGGCGAATGTCGGGCACCGACCTGCCCACGCTCGTCCGCGACCACCTGACGGAGGCGCACTTCATGCAAGCGGACGGCCGGCTTATCGCTGAGCGACTCAAGCAGGTTCCTGAATATGTCGAGATGTTCCACGGGTCGTTTGGCGGCGAGCCAACATTTGGTCGGATCATTAGCGCGGTGGCCTCTTTCTTGAAGACGATCACGTCGCGCAATGTACCCATCGATCGCTATCTGAATGGCGACACGTCGGCGCTCTCGACGGGGGCGCGAGAAGGCCTCGCGCTGTTTCAGGGCAAGGCCGGCTGCGCGCAGTGCCACAACGGGGCCCTCTTCTCCGACCAAAAGTTCCACGCCCTTTGGGTTCCCCAAAACCGAAACATCTTTGACGATCCGGTCCGCCACATCACGTTCCGCCGCTTCTTCCGGACACTTGGTGCGCCGAATGTCGAGAACTATCGGGAGGATCCTGGGCTCTATGGCGTGACCAAGGAGAAGAACGATTGGGGCAAGTTCAGGACACCCAGCCTGCGCGAGGTCAGCCGGACAGCACCCTACATGCACAACGGAAGTCTCGCCACCTTGGAGGACGTCGTGGCATTCTACGACCGGGGAGGAGGCGATTACCCGAACAAGAGCCCACTGCTGAAGCCGCTCGGCCTCTCAGCCGACGAGAAGCGGTCGTTGGTGGAGTTCTTGAAGAGCCTTACCGGCGACCCTCTGGTGGTCGAGCGGCCGGAACTGCCTGACTACCAGCCCCGGAAGCTTGGACAGAACTAAGGAGACGAGTCATGCGAACCGTCCGATTGTTCTCTGCCGCGTTGGGGTCACTTCTCCTTGGAGCCCTGCTTTGGACCGGCGGGGCCCTAGGACAGGCCCAGCGGTTCGCCCCGCTCGGCCCACTGCCGCCCGTGCCCGTCCCGCCGGATAACCCCATGTCCGCCGCCAAGATCGAGCTGGGGCAACTCCTCTTCTGGGACACGCGGCTTTCAGGGGACGCCTCGACGTCCTGCGCGAGCTGCCATGACCCAAAGCAAGGCTGGGGGGACGGCGGGAAACTCTCACGCGGGTATCCCGGTACCGAGCACTGGCGCAACTCCCAGACAGTCCTGAATGCCGCCTACTACTCGAAGCTCTTCTGGGCCGGGGAGGTGACGAGCCTGGAGTCACAGGCCGACGCGGCGGCGGCGGGGAACGTGGCGGGGAATGGGGATCCTATAATGATGGAAGAACGGCTACGCCAGATCCCCGAGTACGTGAGGCGATTCAAAGAGGTCTTCGGGGTTGACCGTCCCACGATCAGCATGGCGTGGATGGCGATTGCCACCTTCGAGCGGACGCTGGTGTCCAAGGCCGAAGACGTTCCTTTCGACCGCTACGCCAAGCGCGACCAGTCAGCTCTCTCCCCAGAGGCCAAGCGCGGCATCGCGCTGTTTCAGGGGAAGGCGGGGTGCGTCCAGTGCCACAACGGGCCGCTCCTCTCCGACGAGAGCTACCATAACCTCGGCGTTCCGCGGAACCCCGAGTTTGAGAGCAATCCCTTGCGCCAGATCACGCTGCGTTACCAGCACGTGACCCGCGGCGTCCCCGAGAAGATCTACCGGAGCGCCGACCGAGACCTGGGGCTCTACTACATCACCAAGCAGGAAATCGACAAGGGAAAGTTTCGGACCCCGAGCCTCCGTGAACTGAAGTACACGGCTCCTTACATGCACAACGGAACCTTCGAAACCCTGGAGGAGGTCATCGACTTTTACAACCGCGGAGCTGGAGACGACCCGAACAAGAGCTCGCTCGTGAAACCGCTCGGGCTTTCCGATCGGGAAAGGAAGGAACTCCTTGCGTTCCTCCTCTCGCTCTCCAGCGACCACCCGTTGATCGTCGAGCCGCCGGACCTTCCGGGATATGTAGCCTTGAAGTGAACAATGAACTAGGAGGGCAGACCATGACCGAACCACACGGCGAACGTTTTTGTCTGTCCCGACGGGCCTTCCTCCTCTCCGGCGGGAGCGCGGTGACCGTGATGGCCCTCGGAGGGCTCTCGCAGGCCCTCGGCCAAGGAGCAGCCCTGAAGGTCGCCTCGTACCCGCGCACGAAGATCGGGCGAGTGAACCGGCTCAAGGTGGATCACCCCACCACCTTTCAGTATCCCTGGAAAGATTTCAACTCCACCAACATGCTGGTCAAGCTGGGCGTGCCGGCAGGCGGCGGGGTCGGCCCCGATCAAGACATCGTGGCCTTCTCGACCCTCTGCACCCACATGGGCGGCCCATTGGCCGGCCAGTACCGAGGGCAATATAAGATCTTGGGTCCCTGCCCCTTTCATCTGACCACCTTCGACCTCACCAGGCACGGGATGGTGGTGGCCGGGCAAGCGACGGAAAGCCTGCCGCAAATCGTCCTCGAGGTGAAGGGCGACGACCTCTGGGCTACCGGCGTGATGGGGCTCATCTACGGCTACCAGGCGAACCTGGCTGTTAAGGCGTGATGGAGGAACGCACGATGGCAAACCCTGTTTCGCATTTCTACCTTCCGGAGGACCGCGTTCCCTTGCCTCCGGCGGATGCCAAGGTTCACACCACCGCCTGCGACTATTGCATCGTCGGCTGCGGCTACAAGGTTTACACATGGCCGCTAGGCAAGGAAGGCGGTCCCAAGGCAAGTGAGAACGCCCTCAAGGTGAACTTCCCGGTCGGAATCATGAGCGGAAAATGGATCAGCCCCAACATGCACAACGTGGTCTTCGTGGAGGGGAGGCCTCAGCACCTGATCGTGATCCCCGACGGTGACAGCAAAGTGGTGAATGTGGGTGGGAACCACTCCATCCGCGGCGGCGTGCTCGCGCAGAAGTGTTTCAACCCCAACAAGCCCTCCAAGGAACGGCTGCTGAATCCGATGATGCGGGTCAGGGGAACCCTCCAGGCTATCTCCTGGGACGCGGCGTTCAAAATTATGGCGGGGGTTTCTCGGCACGTGCTTGACCGATACGGCGAGGCTGCCTGGGCGATGAAGACCTATTCCTATGAGTACTTCGAAAACACCTACGCAATCTCCAAACTGGCCTTCTTCGCAGTCCAGACCCCAGCCTATGCCCCCCACGATAAGCCCGGCCCCGGGCCCGACACGCCGGGCCTTGACTGGGCCGGCATCGACTCTTTCAGCGCCTCGTATGAGGACTGGGGCGAGGCGGAGGTGATCTACTTCGCCGGGGTCGATCCGTGGGAGACGAAGTCAGCGCTGTTCACGACGTGGATCATGGGCGGCAAGCACCCCGATAAGAGACTGGTCTTTGCCCTGCCGAGGAAAACTACGGGGGTCGGCTACGGCGAGTCGAGGGGCGGACTGTTCCTCCCCGTGATCCCCGGCACGGATGTGGTGCTTCACTTGGCGATCATTCGGGTCATCCTCGAGAACGGGTGGGAGGACAAGGAGTTCATAGAGCAGTGGATCTCTAACCAGTGGGAGATCGACAGCGGCTTCGGCCGGGGACCCCGGAATACACCGGTAGAATGGTTCACCACCTGGGGGCGCTACGGGGTGAGCTTCGCAGACTACAAGAAATGGATCCTCGCCTACAAGCTTGCCGAGCTCAAGGCGGCCGAGCAAATCACCGGAGTCCCGTCGGAGTCAATCATGCGCGCTGCTGAGCTGCTCGCGAAGCCCCGGCCAGACGGCTCTCGACCCAGGGCCTCCTTCATGCTGGAAAAGGGGATCTACTGGTGCAACAACCTCGGTAACACGACGTCGTTCGCCGCATTGGGCCTGATCTGCGGAGCGGGGAATCGTCCCGGGCGGGTCATCTCCCGCGGTGGGGGCCACCAGCGGGGCTGGATGGGCGGGGCCGGCTATCCGCGCGGCCTCTCACCCGAGAAGCTCCCCGGCCGGCGAAAGAAGGAGATCGACCTGGATCGCTGGGTGGTGGACGGTCACGTCCGCTTCGCCTGGGTGATCGGCACGACATGGCTCCAGGCGATGGCCGCCTCGCAGGCGCTCATGGAAACCTTTGAGCAGATGACGCGGAAGAACCCGCATCAGATCACGAGCTTCGATCCAAAGTCTGTCATCGAGACTCTCAAGCGTCGGGTGGATTCCGGCGGCATGATGGTCATCGACCAGGACATCTATCCCGTAGACCCGCTCGGGACCCAGTTCGCCGACCTCATCCTGCCTGCTGCGACCTGGGGCGAGGAGGACTTCACCCGGTGTAACGGCGAGCGCCGTCTTCGCCTCTACTCCAAATTCTACGACCCGCCTGGGGAGGCCAAGCCCGACTGGTGGATTATCGCCCGATTCGGCCAAGAGATGGGGTTCAAAGGGTTCGACTGGAAGGACTCCAACGCGGTCTTCGAGGAGGCGGCGCGCTTTGGCCGCGGCGGAGTCCTCAATTACCATCCCCTTGTCGTCAAGGCCAAGCAGGGGGGAAAGAGGGCGCACGATCTCCTGCGCGAGTATGGGACCGAGGGGATCCAGACCCCGATCCGGCTGGAAGGCGGCAGGTTGGTAGGCACCAAGCGTCTCCACGATCCCTCCTTGCGCCTGGGGCCGCCGGAAGGCCCCACGGTCCATCCCAAGTGGCTTACCTCGTTCGATACCCATACCGGCAAGGCGATCCTCCTGCGTAGCTACTGGGAGGATTTCCAGGACTTCTGGGAGGCCGTGGCCCCGCAAGGGGACGAGCTGTGGGTGACAAACGGCCGGATCAACGAGCTCTGGCAGACCGGGTTTGACGATCAACGCCGTCCGTACATCATGCAACGCTGGCCTCACCAATTCCTCGAAATCCACCCCGACGATGCGAAGGCCCGCGGGATCGAATCCGGGGATCTGGTGGCCATTGAGAACGACAACGTCCTATTCCAGACAGGAGGCTATCTCGGGGTGGACGACGACGATCTCTCGTTCAAGGAGCTCCAAAAGGCGGGCCATATCAAGTCCACGACCGGGAGCTTCAACGCCGTCGCCATTGTGACTGACGCCGTGCGGAAGGGCGTGACCTTTGCCTACTTCGGGTCCCCCGGCAACCCCGCGAACTCAGTGGTCCCTCGCGTGCCTGATCCAGTGACGAACCGCTACCGCTTCAAGCTCGGCAAGGGGCGAATCACGAAGATGGGCGAGAGCTCATACAAACACTCGTTCACGTCCATGAGTTTTGCACCCCGAGTGGTGACGTGAGAGGAGTTAAGGATTTCGGGGGGCCGCGACAAAGTGACAGATCATGCGCGTGACGGCGTCATCCTTGGCCGAATTCCGCTCTGTGGGCGAAGCGACACCGGAATGTGGACGGCTTCAATCAAGCTCTCTACATGTCAGTTGCAGCATAGGACTTGATTGCGGCAGCTTCTTGTTCGCCCTCCGGGATTACGGCTGTAATGACGGCTTTCGGGGCTCTTCCGGCGAGCGCCTTTCGTAGAGCGTCAAGCTGCGAGTTTTCCACTAACCGGATAAGCTGACCGGTATCCAGCAACTTCAATGTAGGTCGTCCCTCGCGAGCCATCAGTTCGGCCCTTGCTGTAAATTCAAGCCAGGTGGGGGTGAAGCCGTAGCTGCGGATCGCGTGGCGAATCGCTTCGACGTTCAGGCGTGTGCCTGGCTTGAGCGAAAACTCGGCCTCGGCCTTACGTAAGCTCACGGCAACATCGGTCACGCCGTCCAGGCGTGAAAGGGCGCGCTGCACCCCATAGGCTCAGGTGGGTCAGACCATGCCGCTCACGCCCAAGCGCACCCGCATCCCCTCAGCCAAGGCCGCCTGCGCCAGCAGGAGCAGGAGACCCACCAACATGAGCTGGTAGAACCACTGACTAAATCTTGCCTTCATCGGTCCCTCCTTTTCAACAGTGCTCCTCCAACTATTTCCCCCTAACTTGGTGGGGAATCGTACCGGGCCAAGAAACGAGCATAGCAAGGCGCGGACGCCAGGGCCGCACCCAGAGGGTACCCGGCGTACATCCTCCGGTACGTCGCAGGGAGCGCCCTGGGGGCCAGCAACGTCGCTAGGCGAAGTTAATTGGAACGGCACTAGAACACACCCCGGAATCCCCAGACAACGATCACATCAGGCTTAAGGCCCAAGGGCCGCTCGAGGCCACGGCTGATGGGAATCGCCACCGCTGTTTCGATGATCCACTGCGGACCGAGAAAATACTGTAGGCCCGGGGCCAGGAAGAACTCGGTCCCGCCAGACTCTGGCACGCTGGCGCCCAGGACCGTGTCCCTGGTCGCCGTGGTCCCAACGAGTTCCAGACTCAGGTTGAGCTGAGAGAGCTCGGGGGTCGGCCAGTCTGGAAAGAGCTGATATTGAACAGCGAGGTTATAGGAGACCGTATCCCCAGCCTTAAAGCCGCCGGCCTCGGTATTCAACTTGCCCAGAGCCCCGAGGTACAGGCCCCACCGCCGACTAATCGAACCCAGGGTCAGCCCAACCAAGCCATCGACCGAGCCGGTCCCTGGCTGCAGGGCAGGCGGCAGCCGCCCCTGAGCATCGCTGCGCTCGCTGGCGCCCGTGGGAAGTTTCAGGCCGCCTAGCAGCGTGGCCTCGACCGTTCCCAGGGGTCGGTCCTGCCGGAAGAACCGGTAGAGGGCGAAGAGACTCAGATCCCCGAGCCCCTCCGCGCCACGGCGCCGGCCATCCTCCAGAGTGAGCTCTTTGGAGACATACGGCAGGCTCACCGCCACGTTGAGATCCCGGCGAGGGGAGTAGACCGCAAGCAACGGCGCCTGCCACACGGTGAGTCGATTCTCTCCTTGACTCAAACGGGCGTACACCCCGAGGCCACGCACAAGCGTCCCAAGGGAGAAGACCGTCGTGGGCCCGACGCCGACGATCGGATCGGCGAAGCTTAGTCGGGTCCCTACCATGACGAAAACACACCCGAGGAGATAGACCAGCCACCTTCCTCTGGCACCTCGCGCCATTAGAAGCCTCCCCTGTACACCGCCCACGTCAATAAGGATAGAGCAACATCCCCCAGACGTAGAAGTACCCGACCATCGCCGCCGAGAAGACGGTGGACGCCCAGAACACGACCTTCCGGGGAGTCAGTCCCGGCACCTGTGGGCGCGTCCAGTAGTAATAATGGGCCGCGACCAAGGCCACCACCCCCGGGAGGTGGATCCATCCCATGTACGGCCCGACCACCCTTCGGTATGTCGCCACACTGGCGAACGCGCTGGCGCCGCCTGCAAAGAGGATCAGCACCAGCGGGGCGATTCAGCACCAACTCCCGGCGATCCCGACCGCCGCGAGCACACTCCACGCTGAGACCCGCTCTCCTTGCTGCTCCATGTCTCTCTTCCTTGCCGCCGCGTGGACGGCCGCCTCTGGGTGGCGGACGATCGGCCGATAGCCTCCGGCCCCGCCCCCCACTACAAGCTCCGGGACCCGCATCTTCCCGGACCCGCCCCTGACTTGTGCCCTCCCAGTTTGGTAGTTTAGGCCTATTTACTTGACTCAACCAACCCCAATATCATGTGGCAAGTCGAGTCGCCGCACCACAACATCTGGCGACTAGTTGAGTCAAGTAAATACCCCCATGGTAGTTAATCCTGACCCGCTCCACATCCGACAGCTCTTCCTGGATTTGCTTGATCCGATCCTCTCAACCCTTGTAGGTCATTCCTTCGATGGCCAAGCTGATTTCATCCATGAGCCCCTCTCTCCCGCGTTTACCACTCCCATGTCCATGTGCACCTGAGACTTCTCGCAACCGTCTCCCCCAGAGGGTGTCTTCTCCTTTATCAGACCTCGAACTGCTCGAGCTGGACCGTCTCCTCCCTTTTTCGGATCAGCCCGATGATGGCACCGAGCTGCCGTTCTGGTCGGTCGCCTGCAAGAAAACCTTGAGCCTCCTCTCCGAGGCTCCCCGAACAGGTCGTCGGCTATGCAGCAGGCGGCCTAGGCCTTTTGCGCCACCCCCATCCTCTTCACCTCTCCCCAACCTTTCATCTGCTCAGCAGGGGCGGTGTCGAACGCCGCAGGACCAGGATGAGGCGAGCACGCGGTAATCTCCCCTGCCATTGTCCTCCTCCTCGGCCGGTCCATCGCTAGGCTCTAAAGTGCGCCACTCGACTGACCCCGGCTACATCCCATTCATCCCGCCGCCCGGAGCACCGAGCATGGTGAAAGGAAACATCATCATGAGCCTATCTACGAGTTGTCGGAACCAAGGGACATGCGCCACGTGCACGCCGAGCACCGCAAAGCCGCCGGCGACCGCCAGCCCGCCCAGGGCCGCAGAGAGGTAGATCGACAGACTGACGGCACAGCCGCGACGACCTCGGGAGTGGCCAACGAGGGTCCGAATTGTGAGGGGGTTAAGCAGGCTCAATAGCACGAAGCTGATGACGCCCGAGTACGTGAGGGTCCAGGTCTTCCAGATGCTGGAAACCATGATGAGGTTTCCTCCCGGGGCCAGAAACAAGACCACAGAGAGGAGGGGTGCCAGAAAGGAACTCGCCAGCGCGGCGCCCAACGTCTCGTCGCCCATCCATTTGGGGAAGAACCAGGCTCCCCGGGTGTCAATGGCCAGGACCAGCGCGCCCAGGATGAGCCCGCCGATCAGCGAGGGCCCCATGCTGCGGAGATACCGCCCGATGTCCCGGACGATCTCCCCCCAGCCCCGGCCCGAACAGACAAGCGATGTCCAGCTCCCTGGGGCCCCTGCCACGAGCCCGCCAGGCGGGTCAGAGGGGAAGCCAGGCTCCTGCCTCAAGGCGGGCGCCATCAGCCGCAAGAGGCCAATCATCACCAGCCCACCGAGGAGGACGCCCAGGCTGAACTCGAGCCCGATGAGGATTGTGAAGAGCACCAGGTTGAAGAGCACCAAGCTGTGGCTTGCGACGAGGAAGGCGAGGACGATGTGATCGGGGACGCTCGCGCGCCACAGGGTCGTGGCCATCTCGAGACTACTCCGCCGGCCCGCCCCGCTGGTCATCCCCCAGCCGACGGCGGCCCAGAAGGCCACACCCCCCTGGCGCCGCTTGAGGGTAATCGCTTGGAGGACCTGGCGATAGCGGGCGCTGAGGGCGGCGGCGGCGAGGAAGCCCGGGATCCAGGCCCAGTACATCATGATCACCATGTGCTGGAGATAGGCCCATCCCCAGCTGGCCGTTTCCTGAACCAGGCTAAGCATTGTGTGACCTCCGCAGTGCCTACTTCCCCATGCCCTTCATCTCGCCCATGCCTTGCGTCCCTTGGCTGCCGGCCTTCTCCGCTTCGGCCCCAAGGATGAGCCGCGGCGGCATCTCGGTGAACAGGACCTTGCCTACGAGGGGGATCTCCTTGCCCGCCTCGCGCTTCAGCCTGGTCACTTCCGGACTGTCGGCCACAAGGAACGTCTGGTTCGAGCCACTCACGGTGAAGATTACGCCTCCATCCGGCGGTGCGCTCAGTGTCCCCTTGGCCCAGATCGTGATCGACCCGGCCGTGAACCCCGCCTTGTCGACCGCGTCTGCGAGGGCGTGAAAGTCGATTGGCTTTCCAGGCTTAAAGGTGAGTGCGGATCTCTGCGTGCTCAGATCGGTTTTGACGTCGTGGACGACATCCAGCCGTCCCAGGGATTTGCTCACCCCGTAGGTTCAGAGGCTGCACTGCATCCCGCCCAGGATTGTGATGACTGCCTTCTCCACTTCGGCCGCTGCCGGGGTGGGGGATGCGACGAACGTAGTGAGGCTTAAGGCGAAAACTATGACCATGAGTCTTCGCATCGCGTTTCTCCTTTCTCTTCCGGGGCGAGCCCGGTTGCTAGAACAAATACCGAAGGCCAACCACCGCGCTCCAGTCGGGGGCGAGCTGTCGGCCGTTGAGATCTCGGTAGATTGGGACCTGCACCGAGCCCTCGAGAATCAGGTTCGGGATCGGGAGGTACTGAAGGCCGGGCGAGATGAAGAGCAGATGCCCTCCCGAGCCCTGTACCGTCCTGCCCGCCTGCTCGGCCCGGCTCGTAGAGACACCATTCAGCTCAAGGATCAGGAACATATTGCGTTGGGGAAGGAGGACGTAGTCCGCAGTCAGGTCGTAGAAGACAGTGTCTCCGGCCTGGAAGTTCTGCGCGCCTTCGGTGTTCAGCTTCCCCTGCACGTCCGCGTAGAAAGTCAGCCGGTCCAGATTGTGGAATCCGGCCAGCCCGATAATCCCGTCCACTGATCCCGAGCCGAGCTGCAGGCTCGGCGGGAGCCGGGTCGCGGGCGTTCCCGTGAGTCGAGGGAGGTTCGAATCCTCGATGTCCGTGGCCCCCGTGGGAAGCTTGAGACCTCCGAGGAGCGAGAACTGCGTGGTACCACGTTCGACATCTCTGCGGAAGAACCGGTATGCCCCGACCAGCGTTAAATCGCCGGGTCCATCGGCCGCGATCGTCCGACGCTCGCCGGCGGGCCCATCGAATCGGAGCCGCCGTTCGAGGATCGGGAGCGTCACACCCAGCGTGAGATCCCGGGTGGCACCATAGACGAAGGTGACATCCTCCTCGAAGGTGGTGACCGCCTGGTCCTGAGGGTCTGTCACGCTCTTGGTCCCCTCCTTCAGGGTTGCGGCCTGGGTGACCCGGAGCCGAACGGATCCCAACGTGAAGCCGCCGAAGAGCGTCCGGGCGTTCGGCGCGTTGATGGGGAATCCCATCGCCGCCTCGGGCAGCCCGAGCGTCATCGCTACGAGTAGGGCAATGACCCACTCACAGCACCCCGCCCAGAACCCTCGTGAGAAGCCGCTTTTGATCATCGGCATGTCTCTTTCATTCCACTTGTCACTTCATCTGCTGTTGCGGCTGAGAGGACTGAGGATGGGGTGCCATCTGGCCGCCGCCCATCATCGAGGTCATCTGCTCCATCATCTGGGCACAGGCCTGCATCGTCTGCATCATGGGCTGCATCATGGGCATCTGGCCTCCCATCATGCCCATCATCCCGGAGCCCATTTGCCTCCCGCCTCGCGCCATCCCCTGGCCTGAGCGGAGCTTGGCCAGCTCTTTTTGAATCTGCTCGAGCCGTATTCTGAGCTGGTCGAGCTGGGTCTGGATTTCGGCCGTTTGACCCTCCTTGGCCGGGCTCATCCTCCTCATCTCCTGTCCCAGGCCCAGGCCGGCGGTGCCGGCCAGTAGGATCAGTGAGAGCACAATAGATAGGATCCTTTTCATGCGTGTTCGCTCCTTTTTTGGCCTCAGCCCTCAGTAAGGCGAGCGGATCAGGCCTGTCTGTTTATCCACGAGCAGCTTCTCCACGAGCTCCCCGTCATGCGTCACAATCTCCCCGTCAATCTCCGCTCCCCGGTCTCGGAGTTGACCTGCGCTGATGTTAGGGTTGCCGGTGCTTTGGACGTATGCGTTCAAGATGCGACGGGCAGCCACCTGCCATGGATCCTCTCGCTTCTCCGCAAGGCCCACCGCGGCGAGGAGGCCCTGTCGGAACTGATCAAGGCGCAGCAGTGCCCGGAGGGCTCCTTTCTCTGCATGATTGATGAACATCGCCGCCCTCAGGCAGGGACAGGAGGGAGGCCCTACATAGATGCCGGGCACCGACTCTTCTTGAGTGGCCTGCCACAGCCTGCCAACCTGGGCTGCGGCGTAGCCCACGGTCAGCGCGAGCACTACCGATCCCAACACAATCAGCCGTCGGACGGTTCGCCAGCGAGCCATCGCTGAGCCTCCAGTGTGAGGGCACGGCCGACATGCGCTAAATTAGACTTGAGGAGCAAGAAGAGTAGGAACCCAAGCCCACCAAGCACTGCGCCCAGGAGGAGCAGTCCAAGGAGCATGCCTCCGCCCCCTAGAAGGAGTCCCGCGGCGTTCCCCATGACCTGCGTCTGGTCGCCAACCGGATCGAAGTACTGGGCCCAGAGCAAAAATGTGAAGGCAAATCCACTGATGGGCAGGGCAAAAGCCGCCAGGGCGATTGTGAGACACATGCTTTCCGCGGTCCGCTTGAAGTCCCGGTGCCGGCAAAAGAGGAATGCGAATCCGGCCCACGCCAGAAGAATCACCCAGAGGGCGATCCGGGCACCGGTTTCCCCTGCCCCCGCGGCGAGGCCTGCCAGCACCCCGATGAGCACGGCTGCCACGAGACCGCCGAGGATGCCGAAGGCGTAGTACAAAATCAGGAGCCCAGATCGACCGACGACAGCCTTCCAGCTATTTCCTTCCATCCCCCCCTCCGCTCGGATCCCTCCCTATCTGTTCCGACAGCCGCTCCACCAGCCGAATCATGCGATCCATAGTTTCCACTAGCTGGTTGGTGACGCGAGAGTCAAACGCGGGCTGGCCTGTCATCGCGGGCCCCATGCCGACCGGCAGCTTAGGAAGCATTCAGGAGGTACCGGCCCCCCTCCGCTTGCCACGGCTGCGCGCCCTCCGCCACGAGCTTCCATTTTGCTCAGGATCACCTCGCCATAGAGCGAACGGAGGTGACCGACCTCTTTGTCTACCAGAATCCGGTCCACCAGTGTTCCCTTGCGCGTGACGACCTCGACCTCGTACACCCGGCCGACGTCACGAGCCGGGCCAACCCGCAAGTTGGGATTCCGGTTCTTTGTAATGTGCGCTTGCACAACCGCTTTAGCATCCACCTCACTCCGAACAGGTTGGGCGGACGCAGGAATTGAGGCGGCACCTATAATGAGTAAAGCTAGAGTGACGATAGTCATATTCTTCTTCATCTTCCTACCCCCAGCTCCTTTTGGTGTTTCGCCTTGAGGCCAGCACGCCTTTCCTATTCACCGCAGACGTGGCCGATCGCCGCAAGGGCTCTGCAGATCTTGGCCCGGCCCATCTGGCCGTCCTGAAGGACGACTGTCACCTGTTTGTCCGTGACGTCTCCTTCGACCTTCATGACGCCAGGCAGCTTCTGGAGTGCCTCGCGGATCCCGGACAAGCAGCCCTCGCAGTGGATCGTTGGAACCTGTAGTGTGAGCGTCTCCATGGTTACCTCCTCCTTGGTTTCTCGTCGTGGCAGCAGGCGGCCAGCGAAGGAGTTCGCGAGGACGGTCGTGACACTGGCCGCCATGGCGACCATGGCCATGACCGGGTGGACCAATCCGGTGATGGCCGCTGGAACGCCGATGCCGTTGAAGGCGAAGGCGAGCGTGACGTTCTGCACCGTCTTGCGGAAACTGCTCTTACCGATAAAGTAGGCGTCCACTACGCCACCCAGCCGATCCCCCACCAGGACGATGTCCGCCGACTCGATGGCGATGTCGGTTCCCGCCCCGATAGCGATCCCAACGTCGGCCTGCATGAGCGCGGGGGCGTCATTGATGCCGTCCCCCACCATGGCCACCCGATAGCCTTGTCGCTGGAGCGTTCGCACCTGCTCGGCCTTCTGACCTGGAAGAACCTCAGCCATGACCTCGGTGATCCCCACCTGGCTTGCGACCGCGTGCGCCGTTCGCCAGTTATCGCCGGTGAGTATCACCGGGTCCAGGCCGGCGCGCTTCATCCGGGCGACGGCGTCGGCGGCGTCCTCCTTCAGGGTGTCAGCGATGGCAATCAGCCCCGCGAGGCTGCCATCCGCCGCCACAGCCACCACCGTCCGGCCTTGCTGCTCCATCGCCTCGAGGCGCCCTTTCACCTGCGTCAGGTCTACCCCTTCGTCCGAGATGAAACGGGGGCTTCCGACGAGCACCGCCCTCTTGTCTATCGTGGCCCTGATCCCGCGTCCCGGGATCGCCTGGAACTCCCGGACTTCCAAAGATCCCAGCGCCTGCGCCCGATCCACGATCGCCCGAGCCAGGGGATGCTCCGAGGGGCCTTCGGCGGCCGCTGCCAGCGCCAGGATCCGGTCCGCTGTGTCATGATCTATGGCCACCACCTCGATCACGCGGGGCTTGCCCCTGGTAATGGTCCCCGTCTTGTCCAGCACCACCTTCTTGACATCTTTGAAGACCTGGAAGGCCTCGCCTGAGCGCATCAGGATGCCCTGCTGGGCGGCCATGCCGCCGCCCCGGATCATGGCAAGCGGGGTGGCCATCCCCAGGGCGCAGGGATAGCCCATCACGAGCACCGCCAGGGTGGCGAAGATAGCCCGGGGCACGTTGGGCTCTCCGACCAGCAGCCAGGCCCCCGCCGTCCAGGTGAGGAAGGCCGCCCCTGCTGCGACGAGGACCCCCGGGACGAACCACAGCAGGACGCGTTCCACCAGTTGCAGGATGCCGGGCTTCAGCGCCCGGGCCTCCTGAATCGAGCGCGCCACCTGCTGGAGGAAACTCTCCTCCCCCACCTTGGTGACTCGCACGAGCAGGGTGCCCGTCTGATTCACTGAGCCGCCGACGACCTCATCACCCACGCTCTTCTCGACCGGGATGGACTCGCCCGTCACCAGGCTCTGATCCACTCCTGAGCGTCCCTCGACCACTGCGCCATCCACCGGGATGCTCTCCCCGGGACGGATCCGGACGCGATCTCCAGGCCGCACCTCTTCCACCGGGAGCTCCTCTTCCCTCCCGTCTCGGACGACGCGGGCCATCGGAGGCTGGAGGTCCATCAGCTTCTTGATGGCCTGCGAACTCCTGGTCCGGACCACTAGGGAGACGTATCCCGAAAGGATATGGTACGCGGTGATGAAGATGGCCGCCCCCATGAAGTCGGCCATAGGCCAAGGATGGGTGAAAACGCCCACAGCGCCACCAACTAAGCCGCCGAAGGCACCGAACTCCATCAGCACATGCTGGTTCAGGATGCCCCGACGGAGCGACCCCCACGCCATCTGCAGGATGGGCCAGCCCACGCCGAAGATCATCCCCAAGGCGAGGGTCAGCATCCCCCACTTGAACCAGGGCTGCTGGATGCCGAGCCACATCGCGCTCATGAAACCGAGTGAGACGAGCATGAACCCAGCCGCCACCAGCAGCCGGTCTCGGTGCTCCCGCAACTCGGCCTCCTCTTCTTCAAAGGTCCGGATCTTGTTGGGGTCCCGAACCGTATACCCCAGGCTCCGCAGAGTATCCCGGAGCTTCCCGGGGGTCACTCTCTCCGGGTCGTACTGGACTAGCGCCTCCTCATGGGACAGGCTCACGCCGACGTCCGCCACGCCGTCTGTGCGGGTCAAGGCCTTGCGGATGCTTTCCACGCAGAAGGAGCACTGCATCCCGCCGATCTTTATCTGCATTTTTTCCATTGCACAATTATCCTACACCTTCCACTTACTGGAGCGTCAAGGACCACTTCGCTGTCCTCGAGTGGGCGGCCCCCCTTCGGGATGATATTGGCCTCTGCGTGGACCTAACTGATCGGCCACAAGCACGATGACCTCGCCTGTCCCCACCCTGGAAGGCTCGGCTGACGTCTCAGGTGACGAGCCGGCCTGTTGCCTCGAAACCGGATCCTGCTCGGCGTCAACCTCGCCTCAAGGGCCGCCTCTTATCTGTAAATGAGAGCGGACTGTACAGATTTCGGTTGTGGAGCCCTGTGTTTGAGCAGAGAGGGTGGTCTCGGTGGTGAACACCCACGCTGGTACACCATCAGGCCCGCTCGCCCTGCTTGAGCTACCACAGCCTGTTCACTAACGATCAATGAGGGTTGAGATTTCCATCCATCAACACCTTTACTGAACGGCTAGGAGCAATACAAGGGGCGTCGCTCGGTCTGAACGGCTGCATCTCAATGGTCTTCGTCGCCGTGTCGGTCATAGATAGTCGTCTCCACCCGAACGGCCTGATGTTCCAATCCGGAAACATCGGCTCGGTCTCCACGGCGTCGCGGATCTGGATCACGGTCTCGATCACTGGAACCGGCTCGGCCGCCACGACGAGCAACTCATCACCGACCCGCTCGACGATCCGGGCGTCGCGAACAAGAGCGGTCTCGGCCAGCTTGACGTATCGGTCGATGACCTTGACCGCCTCGCGGCCTCCCATTGCCTCGTTCAGCGCCGTGTAGCCGACGAGGTCGGCGATGAGAAAGACGGCGTCGATCTCACGACTCAGACTCACACGCTGTCCCCCCGCTGTGCTATACGCTCGGTTCCCCCGAAACAACGTCCGAGCCATTTCTCGGATCGACTCCGAGTCTAGGCGCGCGGCCGCTCGAGCACATCGCCCTTCTCGACCACCCGTCCGTCCCCTAGACGGATCACGTGGTCGACCTCGCCGATCATGCGGGTGTCGTGGGTGACCACCAGGATGGCCGTGCCGCGTTCGTTGGCGACCCGGCGGAGCAATCGCATGGCGCTGAGGCCCCGCTCGGTGTCCAGGCTGGCGGTCGGCTCATCCGCCAGGACGATCTTCGGTTCGTGCGCCAGCGCCCGCGCGATCGCGACCCGCTGGTTCTCGCCGCCCGAGAGCGCCTCCGGGAGGTGGTCCGCCCGCTCCGCCACGCCCAGGTAGTCGAGCAACTCCATGGCGCGGTCCCTCGCCCGCCGGCCGTGCACGCCGATCAGCTCCAGCGGGAGCACCACGTTCTCCCTGGCCGTCAGGAAGGGGATCAGGTTGGCGAGCTGGAAGATGAAGCCGACTTTCTCGCGCCGGAGCCGCTGGAGATCGGGCCGCCCGCCATTGTAAATGTCGTCGCCGTCGAGGACGAGGCGCCCCTCCGTCGGCTCGATGACTAAGCCCAGGATGCGCAGCAGCGTGCTCTTGCCCGAGCCGCTCGGCCCCATGACGGCGAACAACTCGCCGGGGCGCACGACGAGGTCCACCCCTTTGAGCGCCTCGACCCGCGTCCGCCCCGCGCCGTAGACTTTCACGAGGTGCTCGGCCTGGATCGCATACTCCATCTGTGGCTCCCGTCTCACGCGCCGAGCACACTGGGGGCGTCCACCTTCATGGCGCGGCGGAGCGCCATTATGCTGGCCAGCACGGCGACCACGATCATGGCGACGAGCATCTGGCCGATGTCGCCGTAGGTGGTCTCCACCCGGCGGGGGAAGTAGGGTTCGCTGGCCTGTTCGAGTACACCCCCGATGATCGTCCCCAGCACGCCCATGAGGAGCGCTTGTTGCACGATCATGCCGTACACGCGCCGGCCCTGAGCTCCCAGGACCTTGAGCAGGGCGATCTCCTTGACCTTGTCCAAGGTGAAAGTGTAGATGACGAGCCCGATGACGATCCCGGCGATGACCACCAGGAGGGCGCGGAAGAGCGATAGCTGGAATAGGATCAGTCGGTTCGAGCCCATGAGTTGGAGGTTTACCTGCCGGGGGGCGGGATAGACGTCCAGCCGCTTCCAGCGCCGGATTTCCCTCGCCACCTCCTCCGCCGACGCCCCCGGCTCCAGTTTCACCGCGACCGCGTTGACGACGTGGGTGTCCTCAGCGACACTGGCCGCCCGTTGCGCAAGTGGTTCGACCAGGATGGGCACCCGCGCTTTTTCTTTGGGTAAGGTCTGTTGCTTATAGCGCCGGCGCCGATCGCGGAGCAGGTCCGGGTCCGGTTGGATCAGGACGTCCTGCGCTTCCTTGAGCGTGGTATACAGGACGGGGTCGGCGGTGAAGGCGACCATGTTCTTCGTGAGGCCGACCACCGTGTAGTCGTGATACCCCAGGCGTACGCGCTCACCGAGCTGAAAGCCAGCCCTCTCGTCCGCCACGAGCTCGTAGTTGTCCGCCTCGATCCCGCGCCCGGCGACGATCACGGGCGGTCCCCCGATCCGCCCCGGCTTGTAGCCGATGAGGACGAACTGCTGGTCCTTCGGCATCGCCATCCACCCCGGCTCGACCATCGTCTTGGTGGTCAGCAGGGTGTTCATGTACAAGAACCGCATCAGGGGGGTCGGCCGGGGCATCCGCGCGACGTGCTCCCAGGCCATGACCAGGGGGCTTGCCTCAGCCACACCGGGGATCACCTCGACGGCGTGGTAGTAGTCTTCGGGAATCCGCGATATCTCGACGAAGGGGCCGAGCTTGTCCTTCTCCACGACCCAGAGGTCCGCGCCCGTCTCGGTGATGATGGTGGACGAGTCGAGGATGACACCCCGTATGATCCCGCCGATGGCCAGGACGACCATGAGCAGCAGGCCCACGCCCAGCACCGAGGTGAAGAACTTGAAGCTGTGGTAGCGGATGTCCTTGAGCGCCAGTCGCATGCCCCCCTCCTACGTTCCTGACCGGGGGGGCGTGCTGTCGGGTACCTGCTTGACGCGCACCCGCTCGCCACCCTGGAGGCCCATCGGCATCAGGACCACCTGTTCCCCGGCCATGAGGTCGCCCTTGACGGCCACGATCGGCGAGCGCGGGCTCGTCGCCCCCGGCTCGACCTTGACTCGGCGTACCCTGCCGTCGTGGCCCACCACGAAGATGAACCGATCGTTGCCGACCGGCACGACCGCCGCCTTCGGCACGACCAAGGCGTGGGTGACCTTCCCCACCTCGATATAGACCTCGGCCCATTGCCCGACCTGGAGTTCCTTGGGCGGGAGCGCGAAGGCCACTTGGACGAGCATCTCCTCGGTGACCGGATCGGCCTGCGGGTACACCCGGTAGACGTATCCCTTGAAGGGCCGGCCGGACCGTCCGCGCAGGATCACCGTGGCGGGCTGGTTCTTGCGCACCTCACCGGCGAAGCGCTGATCGACGTTCGCATCGACCCATATCACGCCGGTGTCGGCCACCGTGACCACCGGCTGGCCGGCCACGACGGCGTCACCGGCCTCTACCCAGCGCTTCGTTACAAGACCGCTCACGAACGTCGGCACCTTCGTCTCGGAGAGCTTGAACTCCTGGTAGCGCAGTTGGGCCTCTTGCGCTTGGACGGTCCTCTCCGCGACTCGCTGCCGCTCCTCAGCGACCTCAGCCTCTTCTTGCCCGATGGCCCCGGAGGGCAGCAACCTCTTCGCTCGTTCCCACGCCCGTTCCGCTTGCCATGCGGAGGCGCGCGCGGCCTCCAACTGGGCGCCGGCGAGGTCCACCTGTCGGCGCAGGTCGGTGTCCTCCAGCACGGCGACGACCTGACCAGCCTTCACGATATCGCCCTCTTCGACCAGCATCCGCTCGATGCGCCCGCTGATCTTGGAACCCACCTTGGCGAGCACCTTCGTGCTAACGGTGCCGGTACCCTCCACCTCGGCCAGGACCTCCTGCTGCGCGATGGGGGCAGCGGTCACTTCCCGAGGGCGAAGGATCATCCTCCCAACGCCGATGATTCCCCCAAGCAGGAGAATCACGACGAGGACCATGGCCTTATGGTTCCACAGCCTTTCTTTCCAGTTCATCTGGATGGTTCTCCGCGGACGGGTTCAGCTTCCCAGCCACCGCCCAAGGTCTTGTAGATCTGCACGACCGCCGTCAGCTGGTCGCGCGTGGTCGAGGCCAGGTCGATCTCTGCCGCGAAGAGTTGCCGCTCGGCGTCCAGCACGTCCAGGTAGCCTGCGCGCCCGTTCGTGTACCGGAGCTCGGCTAGCTCCAATGCCTGCCGGGCCGCCGTCACCCGCAGCTCCCGCTGCGCCCGGATCTCCCTTGCCTTCCGGTGGAAGACGAGCGCATCCTCCGCCTCCCGGAAGGCCTGCTGGATCGTCTGCTCGTACTGGATCAGCGCCTGCTGCTCTCGCGCCTGGGTCGCCCGCAGGTTGCCCCGAAGCCGCCCCGCCGTGAAGATCGGCAGCGTCATCGCCGGCCCGGCTCGCCAGACCCGCGCTGGGCCCGTGAACAGATCCGATAGGGCTGCGCTCTCTACCCCGAACTGGCCGGTCAGCGAGATCCGCGGGAAGAACGCGGCCTTGGCCTCCCCGATCCGCGCGTTGGCGGCCACCAGGCGCTCCTCGGCCTGCCGGATGTCCGGCCGCCGCTCCAAGAGCGCCGACGGCAGCCCGGCCGGCACGGTCGGCGGGAGCGTCTGGGCCTCCAGCACCGTCCCCCGCGGGATCGCACCCGGGTTGCGCCCGAGGAGGATGCTGAGCCGGTTCTCCGTCTGGGCTACCCGTCGCTCCGCATCGGGTACCGCAGCCGCTGCCGCCGCCAACTCCCCCTCCGCCCGGCGCACATCAAGCTCCGACGTGAGCCCTGCCTCGAACCGCTGCCGCACGAGACCGAGTGACGCCTGTCGTGACTCCAGCGTCCGCCGGGCGATCTCCGCCTCCCGGTCGAGCTCCAGCAGGTCGAAGTAGGCCTGCGCCACGTCGCTCACGAGCGTCGTGAGCACCGTGCGCTGGTTCTCCACGCTCGCCAGGAGGTCTGCCCGCGCCGCCTCCGTCGCCCGCCGGAGCCGGCCCCAGAGATCGATCTCGAAGGTGAGGTCGAGGCCGGTGCGGTAGAAGTCCTGCTGGGGATCGACCCCCAAACGTCTGTGCAGGACCTTCTCGGGGAAGCTCTTCTCCGAGAATCGCTGGTTGGTGTAGCTCGCCTGGCCGTCCACCTGCGGAAACTGCGCCGCGCGCGTGATCCCGAGCTGCGCCCGGGCCTCGGTCACCCGGGCGACGGCGAGGCGCAGGTCCTTGTTCTCCCCCAGGGCCGCGCGGATCAGCTCCTGCAGCACCGGACCCTTGAAGAGCTGCCACCAGCCAAGATCGGCCAGCGACCCGACCTCTTCGGCCAGGCTCCGCCACTCCATCGGCGTCACGATCGGCGGCCGCTTGTAGTCGGGCCCCATGGCGCAGCCGCCGAGCACCCAGAGCGTCAGCAGCGCGAGAGCCGGCCTCGTCAGCGCGCGGCGGGTCAGAGTCTCACGCATGGTTGTCTTCCGCGCTCAAGGCCGTGCCCGCGTCGGCCACCATCCGCTGATCGACGCGCGCGACCGGCTCCGGCGGTCGATCAGCCAGAGTCCCATAACGAAGTTACAACCTCCCGACGATCCCGATCCCGACCGCCGCGAGCGCGCTCCACGCCGAGATCCGCTCTCCTTGCTGCTCCATGTCGCTCTTCCTTGCCGCCGCGTGGACGGCCGCCTCTGGGTCGCGGACGATCGGCCGATAGCCTCCGGCTCTCCGAACCGCCGCCAGAATCTCCGATACCTGGAGCTTCCCAGCCTCGCCCTCGACCCGCGCCTTCCCAGCTTGGTAGCTAACAGCCACCCGATGTACACCATGAAGCCCTTCCAGGGCTTGCTTGATCCGAACCTCTCAGCCCTTACAGGTCATCCCTTGGATGGTTAAAGTGATCTCCTCCATGTGCCTCCTCGCTTCCCGTTTATCGCTCCACGGGCAATTGAGCCCGCTTGCAGGTCTGACCCTTTACAGTGCCCTCACCTTTAGCGGACCTCGAACCGCTCGATCTGGGCCATCTCCTTCCCCTTGGGGATGAGCCCGATGATGGAGACGAGCTTGCCGTCCTGCCCGGTGGCCTTCCGAAGCGCCGCGCCCTTCTCATCGGCCACAAGCGGGATGACCTGTCCTGTCCCCTTGACCTTGAAGGCTGGGTTTCCGTCCTTGGTGGTGAGCTGTCCCACCGCCTCGAACCGAATCCAAGTCGGCGTAAACCCTGCCTCGACGACCGCCTTCCTCAGCTTCTCCACCTCGAGCGGTCGGCCTTCCTTCAGCGCGATGTCTGCCTGCGCCTGCTCCAAACTAACCTTCACCTTTTCCACGCCCTCCAGGCGGGTTAGGGCCTTTTGGACCCCATATGCTCAGATGGGTCAGATCATCCCATCGATGCCGATCTGGACCTGCTTGATCTCGGCGAAGGCCAAAAGAGGAAATGCCAAGGCCAGGATCAAGGCGAGCCCAATCAGGATGGACACCGTCTGCGTTCTCTTTCTCATATCGTTCCTCCTTTTATGGTTGGTGTCGCGGTTCGTGGATTGCTAGACCTCTATTTGAAAAGGCTCCCCAAGTCAGTCAAAAGCCGCTTCATCAGCTCAAGCGGGGGGAGGTGGGGACGAAAACCGAAAACAGCGTAAACCCATGTAGACCCCAGGCCGCCCAGGACGGCGGCCCCGTACAGGATACAGGCGACGATCAGCCCTTGCCTGCGGCCAAACGTCTTGACGTAAGCCCTCACATCCTGGGGGTGGATGGAGCTCGCCAAGCAGAAGCTGATGATTCCTGGATACGAGAGCCCATCGGTTTTGAACAAGGCATGGACCACAGGAAGATTCCCAACGGGGGATAGGAACATCGTCATCGAGATAGCCGGACTGACGAGAGAATTGACCAGGTCAGAGGCTAGGGTTCCAGGGCCTACGATCCCCGCGAAGATGATCCACCAGGGCTGTAAGCCGGCGGCGAAGATGATCCCGGCCAGTATGATCCCTGCGCCGAGCGTCGGTGCAAACCGCCATGCCTCCTGCCCCATGAACCCCAGCATAGCCCACCAACCTTTCCAGGAAAATAGCAGCGTGCGCCAGGAGGGCAGTAAGGGAAGGTCCAGAACAGGCGGCGGGCGCTGCTCCACGTTGGTGGCCGTGCCGGTTAAGGGCTTCAGTTGGAGCCACGCGAGGCCCAGGGCTACAAGGCCGATCATCACAAGGGCTCCCAGAACTTGCCCGACGGCAAATTCGGCGCCCAGCGAAAGCGCAAAGATGGCCAAAAAGTGGATCGTCATGTTCCGGCTAGCGATCAAGTAGGCAAAGGAAGTTGTCGGGGAGTGACCGCCAGCAAGAAGTTCCCACGCCGCCTGCAGGCTTGTCTCCCGGTCTGCACTGCCCACGATACCGGCCTGAATGGGCCGCCAGATGCCGAGCTTGCTGATGGGTGATCTCGGCCGCAGTCGCTCCCAACTTGGACGGCGAAACCGCATGGTCAGGACCGCAGCCACAAAAAATCCAGGACCCCACACCGTATAGAATAGGGCCATGAATTTGAACAATTCGAAGGTGAAAAATGAGGCCCCTTTCCAAAAGAGGGTCATTCGCCTTCCTTAATGAGAAACCTCAGGCCAGCCGCAACAGGAAGTCCGCTCTCCCTGTACCGACCGCCCAGGAAATCTCTCTAAGTCAACTACTCCAACAAGGACTCGGCCGACTGCATGGTTTCACTCCTTTCCTACGTCTCAACGGGGCTAAACCCGGCCTTATCGAGTGCTTCCTTGAGTTGTTGCGCCGGTAATTTAGCTGGCTCGTAGCGCACGTAGACGTGCTTTTGCGGCACCTTAGGCTTGACCTCTTGTACGCCCGGCAGCACGCTGAGCACTGTGCTGATCTTCTCAGCGCATCCCTCGCAGACCATGTTCGGGACTAAGAACTCCAACTCGGCGAGTGGCCCGCTTTCCGCCACTTCTTTCCCTTCTTCTGCTTGCACGCTGGATGGCATCTGCGGCGCGTGCCCGACCGTCTTGATGGCCTGGAAGAAATAGGTGCCGCGGCTCCACAGAGAATTAATGAAGATCGCCGTCACGCTTGCCGCCATGGCGACCATGCCCCATATCGGATAAACCAATCCCGTCGCGGCCGCCGGAATCCCCAGCCCGTTGAACGTGAATGCGAGGAATACGTTTTGCACCATCTTTCCATAACTGTAACGGCTGATCTCGTAGGCATCGAGCACGGCACCAACCTGCTTGTTGAGGATGATCACGTCGGCGGATTCGATAGCAATGTCGGCCCCGCTGCCGAAAGCGATGCCGACCTCCGCTTGCATCAGCGCCGGTGCGTCGTTGATGCCGTCGCCAACCATGGCCACGCGCGCCCCCTCCTGAAGCTTGCGAATCATCGCTGCCTTTTCGGCTGGCAATACGCGCGCATGGACCTCTTCGATGCCGGCGGCACGGGCGAAATGGAGTGCCGCCCGTTCATTGTCGCCGGTGATCAGGCTCGTGCGGATGCCGAGCGCGTGGAGGCGGCGCACCGTCTCCGCCGCGTCGGGCCGCAGTGCATCGCCGAGCGCCAGCAGACCGAGAAGCGCGCCTTCCCGTGCAGCCGCGATGACCGTCAGTCCCTGCGCTTCCAGTTCTTTGATGCGTGCTTCCTGAAGCGCGAGGTTCACTCCCTCGCTCGCGAGAAAAGACGGGCTGCCGACAATCAGTTTCTTGTCGCCCAGGCGCGCCCTGACGCCTCGGCCCGCAACGGCCTCGAATCCCTGCACCTCGGAGCGCGCGATACCTCGTTTGAACGCCTCTTCCACCACTGCCCGGGCGAGCGGATGTTCGGAAGACGCCTCTACCGCCGCTGCTTGCGCGAGTAGTTCCGTTTCTGTGCAGCCAACTGGGACGATCTCCCGCACGGCGGGGTGGCCCTCGGTCAGCGTGCCGGTCTTGTCAAAAACCACCCGCTGTACGCGCCGCAGGGCCTGAAAGGCCTCGCCTGTGCGCATCAGCACGCCGCGCTCGGCCCCTTCGCCCGCTCCCCGCACGATTGATAGCGGCGCTGAGATGCCCACTGCGCAAGGATAGCCCATCACGAGGACGCTCAGGCCAGCAAACATAGCACGCTGCAGATCGGGGGGAGATCCGACGACCATTGGAGCGAGGAGCCAGAAGATGGTCGCGCCGGCCGCGGTGAGCAGCACGAGCGGTGTGTAGACGCGCAGCACGCGGTCCACCAGGTGCAGCAGGCCGGGTTTCAAGGCTCGGGCGTCTTCCACGCTGCGTATTACTTGCCTGAGAAAACTTTCTTCGCCCACTACAGTCACCCGCACAAGGAGCGTGCCGTGACCGTTCAGAGAGCCACTCACGGTCCGGTCTCCCGGGCGTTTCTCGATAGGTAGCGGCTCGCCGGTGACGAGCGATTCGTCCACGTCCGATTCCCCCGATTCAACCTCACCGTCCACCGGCACCCGCGCCCCTGGGCGGATGCGCACCAAGTCACCGACGCGTACCTGTTCGAGCGGCACCTCTTGTTCTCTGCCGCCCTTTACGACGTGTGCAACGTCAGGCTGAAGGTCCAACAGCTTCTTGACCGCCTGCGAACTGCGGGTTTTCACAATCAGCGACAGCCACTCGGAAAAGATGTGATAAGTGAGCACCATGACCGCCACCGAGAAAAACGCTGTCGTCGGATAACCCGGCGGGTGGAATGCCAGGCCGATTATCCCCCCGACAAGCCCCGCGAATGCCCCGAATTCAACCAGCACGTGCTGGTTGAGGATGCCGCGCCGCAGTGCCGCTGCTGCCATGTGCACAATGTGCCTGCCCACGCCGAAGATGAGAAACAGGGCGAGCGCTCCGGCCAACCACGGGGTGGCGGCGCCGAAGGCCCCGCTCAATTGAAGGGCGTAGATGCCGGCACCAGACGCGGCGAGAAGGGTCGAGCCGGCAAACGCCCAACCCAAACCATAGCTGCGCAGAACCACAAAGGAGAACGCTACGAGGCTCGCGATGGAAAACACGCACAGCCAGAACCACCCGCTGTTGACCGGGTATCCGGCCAGCCCCATCGCGGCAATGCTCATGGCCAGTGCGGTCAGGAACCGCCCACGCTCGCGCACCAGTGCGCGCTCTTCTTCCTCAAACGGACGCACCTTGCGCGGATCGGAAACGGTGTAGCCGATATCCTTGAGTGTCTGCAGCAAGTCCTCGGCCCGAGCCACGCTCGGATCGTACTCGATAAGCGCCTGTTCATGGGTCAAGCTCACCGCCACTTTGTCGACGCCAGGTTGCCTGCCCAGCGCCTTTTCGATCGTGCTGGTGCACAACGAACAGTGCAGCCCGCCGATGTGCGCGCGTATTCGTCGGCGGCCCGGTAGTTTGGACGGTTCTTCGCTCCAGAAACGTTGAGCAGATTCAACGGTCGTTGCGGTACTCATAATGACACCTCCGTTTCCAGGGTCATGGTGCAGAACGAGCACATCATGCCCGACACCTTCAATTGCACAGTTTCCGTCGCTGTGCGGGTCCGCCGCTCACTGGGAGATTTCTCGAGAAGCGGATCCGCTGACATTGGTGACCGCCAGGTAGTTTGAGTTGCCATGTTTTTTTCTCCTGCGAACAATTGGTGTGTGTTTACAGCAACGCGATGAATGACCAGGCATAATACAAACCGACGACCAGCAAGGCGCAGCCGCTGACGACCTGCAAGGCACCACGCCACGCGGTGAAGCGCACTAGCCGCATCACCGCCCCTGCCAGGACGCCAATCAGCAGAAAAGGCAGCCCCCTACCGAGGCCAAAGGCAAAGGCGAGGAGGAGTCCGTATTCCGGCCGTGCTTGCGCAGCCACGACGGTCAGGAGCAGGAGCAAGGGAGCCGCAGAGGTGCCCAGACTAAAGACGAAGCCATAGCCGAACGCCCCGGCGAGCCCTGGCCTGCGCAGTGCCGCCAGTTGCCCTACCTTCAGACGCGGTCCCCAGAAGGCCCCAATGGCTGCGACCAAGGAGAGGAGGGCCATCGCGAGCGTCCAATAGCGCCCAAACGACTCAGTAAGTATGGCCCCCAGGCGACCAGCCACCACACCCAGGAGCGTCAAGTTCACAACGATGCCCACAAAGAAGGAGACGGCGATAAGGAAACCGCTCCGCCGGGACTGGCTCTCAGAAGCGCCAACCACGCTGACCATACCGAGTCCTCCCGGCAGCGTGCAGGGACATACAGCACCCGACACCACGCCACCCAGTAGTGCAACCACGAGTGCCCAAAGCGATGCGTCCGATAGGCTCGATACAAATCTCTGGAGGAATTCTTCGAGAGTCATCTGGTTGCCTCCTCCGTTGGAGTACCAGCCTTGTAGCCAAGGTCGTTGACCGCGGCCGCAAGGCGCTCCAGTGAAACTCTCGTGTCAAGGTATTGGACACGCGCCTTGCGATGCTCGAGGCTGACCTCAACCTCCATTACGCCATCAATTGATTTAAGAGTCTTCTTCACCCGCGCCACGCAGGACGCGCAGCTCATTCCCGCAATGGGGATCGTGGCGGTTTTCACCTGTGGATCGGAAAGCGAGGGTTGTGGTCCTCTCTGGGATGCACGAACGAGCAGATAAACGCCGAGAGCCAAGCCTAGGAAAACGGCAGCGCCTGCAAGTATCTTGACAGATCTGCTTATCTTCTGGGCTTTGCCCACCGTCTGTTCGAATTCCATTCTTTGCATTAATTGCCTCCTTGCTCTTGGCCTTGACGTTCGCCTGGGGAGCGGTCGGCAACAGGGGCAACTGGGGAAGGTTGGATTTCTTCACTCCTTATCAGATTCGAGAGCATCGAGAATCGGACACTCGCTGGTCGGGCCGCGTCCGCTGCAGGAGGCAGCGAGTCTCATAAGGGCCTTCTTCATCCTCTCTAAGTCGTGGATTTTTGCCTTGATAGCAGCAACTTTGGCTTCGGCTCGCCCCTTGATATCCCCCGCTGTTATCCCGGGATCGACGCGCAAAGAAAGAAGTTCTGTAATTTCTCTGAGAGAGAACCCCAGCTCCTGAGCTCGCTTGATGAACTTGATGCGCCCTACAGTATCGGGAGAGTACTGACGATATCCGGACTCGCGTCGGGGCGGCTCAGGCACGAGACCCCTCCGCTCATAGTAGCGAATCGTTTCGATGTTCACTTGCGCTTGTTTGGCCAACTGACCGGTCGTCAAAATTTTCACTGTTTCATCTCCCTCAGTTGATAAGATGCACCATGGACCTAGGTACGGAGTCAAGGCTTTTTTAGTTTTTTTTCGGCCCTTGCGGCTTTCGAGCGGGTAGAGGTTCAGCGCCTGCAGAGAAAGGAGATCGCCCTTATGAAGCGCTCGGTTATTTCTGAAACCCCGGACAGGCGTCGATCCTGCTTGCCGGCCACCTCTTGCCTCTTCACGTCCAGGGCGACGCTGAGCGCTCTCCGGCGAGTGCGGTGAGACCGAACATGCCCGCTCCAGTTGTGATATCGCATATGGCTCTGCCCCTTCTTGGAGGGCTTGAGCATAATGCGGGTGGATCAATTTCCCACACGATTTCTTAATGAGCCAATTTTACACATAGACTCTCCATCCAGGGGGAAGGTCAAGCGAAATCTTCTCACCAAGAGAACAGTAAAGGCTCATGGTATCCACCCTCCACTTCGGTTAAGATCTCTCTGCCCCAATGACCTTAACCGACTCAGGAGGTGGTGGACCCCATGAGCCCAATCCCATATTATCACCTCTACCGCGATTCCGGGAGAGCCGGACTGGGGCGACCTTCTTCGCCTTCTGCACGGAAAACACGATGACCAACATCCAGCTCTTCCAGGCCTACGTCGCGGAGCACCTCAAGAAGTACGGCGTCGCGCTGGCGGCCGTCATCCTCCAGACCGACAATGGCTCCAAGAACATCGGGGCCTGGAACAAGAAGACCGCCTCCGCCTTCACCCGCCAAGTCGAGACCACCTACGGCATGCGGCACGACCGGATCCCGCCGCACTGCTCGACCTACAACTCCGATGTCGAGACCTTCCACAACCTGATCGAGCGGGAGTTCTACGACATCGAGACCTTTGCCAGCCTGCCCGAGCTGCTCGGCAAGGCCACGGCCTACCAGCTCTACTTCAACTACCAGCGCTCGAATACCTGGCGCGAGGGGAAGGCCCCCTACCAGCTCCTGCGGGAACTCGCCCCGCACATCGCGCCACAGGTCCTCGCGCTCCCGCCGCGCATCGTCGATACGTTCCTCAACACCCCCCTCGAGGGGGGATACGCTGGTCAGGCTGACTCGGAGATCGTCGATCCTGGGGCACCTCTGAAGGTCGCCTCTCTTCCCCGCGATCGTCGGAGCCGGAGAAAACCCCCTCACGCCCCAGCAGGGGGTGGATACGATCTCCCTTTACTGGTCAAAAGCAGATGGGAACCCGGGGGACGTCATGGGTTCGGAACCACTGGTGAAGGGACGGTTGGGAGGGCGTGGCGGAACGTCGAGCCGGAGTCAAAGCCCGCCTGGGCCGATGGCGGCAGGAGACCCGGGTGGAGCGGTGTCTGCGGACCTCAGTC
>JACQQF010000074.1 GCA_016207095.1 Candidatus Methylomirabilota bacterium
GGAACGGCACCAGGGAAAGCGATAGTTCTTAGCACGACACCTGTCGACAGTTAGTGCCGTTCCAACCGTTTGGGCAAAAGAATATTTGTTGGCGATTAGGCGAGAAGAGTTGGAACGGCACTAGCTTGCCTCGACTTTCAAAAATCGCTTGACAAGTGAACCGCTTCCGAATGACCCTTCAGCGAACTCAACCTCTTGCTGAGAGTCGATGGTTGAGCGCCGACGGCTGAACGCCTCGCGCTGACAGGGACGTCACCGCGGCGACGAGGGGATAGATGTGGACATTCTGATCGCGGGCGTCAGTGTGCGCGGCTTCGTCGAGTCAGCCGTTCGCAGTGGGCTGGGGCATCGGATTGTTGCGGTCGATCACTTTGGAGATTTCGACCTGCGACTTCTCTGTGAACATCGCTCGATCAAGAGAGACCTCGGCCTCTCATATGACGTCCGGCACCTGATGACGGCCTGTCACGATCTGACGTTCGATACCGTCGCCTATACCGCGAACCTCGAAAATCATCCGTCGGCGGTGGAGGCGTTGCGCCGTGGGAAGCCGGTCTTGGGAAATAGCGCCTCGGTGCTGTCATCGGTGAGGAATCCGGCGCGCCTCTTCAATTTCCTTGCGCGATCAGCCATTCCGGCGCCGGAGATCGCCTTCTCCTCGAAGGTGCTTGAGCTCGAGCCCGACACCACATGGCTCCGCAAGCCTCTGAGGAGCGGGGGCGGCCACGGGATCGCTGTTCATGCTCCGGGTGATCGCCTCGAGCGAGATGCCTATCTTCAGGAGCACCTGAACGGGACGCCATGTGGCGCGGTGTTCGTTGCGGATGGTCGGGATGCTCGTCTGTTAGGCGTCTCAGAACAGTTGATCGGCCGGAAGGAGTTTGGGGTAGACGGCTTTCGCTATTGCGGCAGCATCCTGGGGCGGGTGGGGGCGGGACAGATGGCATGGGGCGACCTCATTGGTCGCGTGGAGCAGATCGTTGGCGCGATTGTGCGAGAGTTCCACCTCGTTGGCGTGAACGGGATGGATTTCATCCTGACAAGCGGCACCGCCTATCCGCTTGAGATCAATCCGCGCTACACAGCCTCGATGGAGCTTGTCGAGCAGGCCTATGGCATCAATATCTTCGACGCGCATCTGGCAGCCTGCCAGGGGAGGCTCCCCGCGTTCGACCTCAGGGGGCAGTCCAGCGCAGGCTTCTTCGGCAAAGCGATCCTGTTCGCCACCGACCGTGTGGTGTTCCATCATCCTCAGTGGTGGTTCGATCGCGGCGCAAGAGACCTGCCGTGTGACGGAGAGCGGATCGGAGTCGGCAGGCCGATCTGCACCGTCTTCTCTCGGGGATCCAGTCGCGGGGAGTGTTACGACGGAGTGATCGAGGCCGCCGCTGCCATGTATCGAGCTGCGCGGGAGAAGGATCCACCCAGGGAGGACGGGTGATGATGCGGGATGGACATCGCTTGGCGTCTTCGGCCACGCGCCGGCTCCTGAGCCGGAATGGCTCGCTCCGGACCGAGGGCGGGCAACTGTGGATCGAGGGACTTTCCTCCCGGGAGCTCGTGGAGCGGTTGGGCACGCCGATCCTGGTCTACTCCTCAGCCCGTCTGCGCGATAATATCGAACAGGCCATCGAGGCGACCAGGGCCTGCGCCTTTCCGATTCGCATCCACTACGCCCTGAAGGCCTGCTATCTGGTCGGGGTTGTCGGGCTCGTGAGAGAGGCCGGATTGAATGTGGAGGTCATGTCCGAATTCGAGTATCTCCTGGCCCGGAGGATCGGATTTGCTCCGGATCAGGTCATCGTGAACGGCCCGGCAAAGCGGCCGGAGTTTCTGGAGCGCGTGGTGACCGATGGCGTGGCCCTCATGAATGTCGAGTCGCTGCCAGAGATCGCCTTCCTGGATGCCCTTGGCCGGAGGCTGGGGAAGGCGATCCAGGTGGGCCTCAGGATCAACCCACTCCCGTCACGGCACCTTCGAGGCCCGTTTGCTCCGCCGGGGTCGAAGTTCGGTTTTGACGTGCCCACCGGAGAGGCGGCCGAGGCGGTCAGGCGGATCGTTCGCTCTCGCGCCCTATCGCTCCGTGCCGTGCACTGCCACAGCTACACCAGGCAGTACTCCCCTGAGGCTCATCGAGCCCATGTTGCATCGGTGGTGAAATTCGTCCGACAGGTCGAGCGGAAGCTGGGCATCCGAATCCCGGTCCTCGATTTCGGAGGAGGGTTCGGCAGCCGCTCCATCATGGAAGCCAATGGTGGCCCACTGCGGAGCTTCATTGCCAAAATGACCGAGCCGCTCGCCGGCCTCTCAGGGGACCGAGAGATCGTCATTGAACCTGGGCGATACCTCGTCAACGACGCCGCTGTCTGCCTGACTACCGTTCTGTCCTGCAAGCGGAACGGCCGCAGACGCTGGGTGTTGGTCGATGGGGGCCGGAACATCCTTCCCCCACGCAAGAATGCCGAGTATGCGGTCGTTCCCTGCGAGGTTCGACCGGGACGGATGCTGTACCATGTCGGCGATTTCCTCTGCATGCCGTCGGAGCCCATTCCACTCTCGTTCGTGAGCGGACCGATAGAGCTCGGCGATTGCCTCGCTGTGTTCAATGCCGGGGCGTATACCTTTTCGATGGCTCAAAGCTTCGGGGAGCCGATCCCCAACGCGATCCTTGTTGAGAAGGCCGAGTGGACCTGGCTGTACCGCAAGAGGTCGATCGATGAGCAATGCAGGGATTTGAGCGGTCACACGTAGCGCGGCCGTGTTGCCCGACGGCTTCTCTCATGGTGAGAAAGCCTGCGCGGCGTCAGGGCCATCGCCGGCGCCCGTGTCATCGCGGCCGGTGAGGAATCATGGCGAACATCGTATTGTACAATCGCGCGGGGTGACCTGCCTGCGATAGCGCGAGGGAGTTTCTCTCGCGGTACGGGATTACCTACACCGATCATAACGTCGAGCGCCATCCGATCGGCGGCACCGAGGCGATCGAGCTCGCCCGGCGTTTCCGGACACTGTATGTCAAGATAGGCGGTGCAATCGTGAAGTGGGATCGGGATCCAGCAGAGATTCCGGAGACCGACCTGAGGCGTGCTTTTGTCCATGAAGATGGCCAACTGAAGATCCCTGTCCTCCTGATAGATGATATCGTTGTTCGAGGATTTGACGAGCCGACCTACGCCATGCTCTTGACAGAATAACTCGCCATTGGGCAGGGACCAGGCGCAGAAACATTGGGCGATCTCGCCGCCTGTCTGTGTCATTTGCCCCAGTACCGCCGGATCAAGGGGCAGCCCGCTGGCTGACACGGGCCGCGGAACGTTTTGTGTGAGTGGTTTCGCGGGTTCGTCACCGAGGTTCTGTGCGCTGATCTGGCACGGGGAATGCTTTCGCGAGGAGAGCCTGGAAGGTGATCCGCCGTCAGTGGACCGAAGGACCAAGGCTTGGAGGAGATATGAGACTGATTGGCAGACAACCCTCGGGAAGGTATCTCGCTATCTGTGTCGTCGCTGGCGTTGTGACGATCTGGCCCGTCACATGGCTGTCAACCTCATCGTGGGGGGCCCCTCCCCCGTCGCCAACAGAGAAATCGGCAGAGGCGGTGCGTTTGGAGCCGGTCGTGGTCTCGGCCAGCCGGATCGAGCAGAAGTTGCGAGACGTCCCGGCGAACGTCACGGTCATCACGAGGGAGGAGATCCAGCAGTCGCCGGCGCGGACCGTGGACGACCTGTTGCGACAGATTCCTGGATTCAGCTTGTTCCGTCGGAGCAGCAGCCTCGTGACTCACCCTACGGCACAGGGGGTCTCGCTTCGCGGGATCGGGCCGAGCGGCGTCAGTCGGACCCTGGTCTTGCTGGACGGCGTGCCACTGAACGATCCGTTCGGGGGCTGGGTCTATTGGAGTAAGGTGCCGCTTGAGAGTATCGAGCGGATCGAAGTGGTTCGTGGCGGCGGCTCGGGCGTCTATGGAAACTACGCGCTGGCCGGGGTGATCAACATCATTACGAGACGGCCGGAGGCCAGGGTGGCGCAGGCGAAGCTCGATCTCGGGACGCGCAACACGGTGGACGCCGATCTGATGGCCAGCCACGTCAGGGGCCCCTGGGGGGCCTCTGTCGAGGGGAGCTTCTTCCGCACCGACGGCTACAAGATCGTCCGTGAAGACCAGCGGGGAAAAATTGACATCGACGCCGACTCCAGTCACGAGACCTTTAACGGCCGGGTGGAATACACACCTTCACTGGCTTCATCCCTCTTTCTCGCCGGCAGCTTCTTCCACGAAGATCGCGGCAACGGCACCCCGCTCCAGAAGAACTCGACGGAGGCCGGGTATATCGCGACCGGGGGCCGGCTTGGGACTGCGGACGGGAGCACCTGGCAGTTCACACTGTTCTCCCATCTGCAGACCTTTAACAGCACCTTCTCGGCCGCCGCGCCTGATCGGAACTCCGAGACCCCGGCGCTCGATCAGTTCGACGTGCCCTCAACTGCCGTAGGAGCCAATCTTCAGTGGTCGAGACAGGTCCATCCGGCCCATCTGCTGACGGCTGGAACCGATCTCCGATGGATCGATGGAGACACCAACGAAGACTTCCGGTTCGCCTCGGGACAGCTCACTCGACGGCGCAAGGCCGGGGGTGAGCAACAGTTGGTCGGGGTGTATGCCCAGGACATCTTCACCCTCATTCCGCGATTGCAGGTGACCATCGCAGGAAGGCTCGATTATTGGCGGAGCTTCGATGCCTCCCGCGTCGAGCAGGACAAACCTGGTGTGCCCCCGACCGGGATTCCCGCCAGGGACACACCTTTCCCTGATCGGGATGAAGCCGCGTTCAGCCCCAAGGTGGCCCTTCTCTATCATGCCACCGATGAGCTCTCCCTGAGAGGCTCCTTCTACCAGGGCTTTCGGGCCCCAACCATCAACGAACTCTTCCGGCCGTTCAGGGTCCGGAACGACATCACCGAGGCCAACGAGAATCTTAAACCGGAGCGCCTGATTGGCGGAGAGGTCGGGATGGATTACACCATCGCCAAGAACCTCCTTGGGCGGCTGACCGCGTTCTGGAACGAGGTGGAGGATCCTATTGCCAACGTCACGAAGGGGGTGGGGCCGGGGACCATCGATCCCTGCGGCTTTGTTCCGGCCGGAGGCGTCTGTCGGCAGCGACAGAATTTAGGGCGGACGCAGATCAGAGGGGTGGAAGCTGAACTGGAGTACCACCCGTTCGTTCCCTGGACCTTGTCGGGAACGTATCTCTTTAACGATACAGAAGTCTTGAGCGCTCCAAATCAACCGGTGCTGGAAGGCAAGAGGATCGCCCAGGTTCCCGAGCACCAGTTCACCCTGAAACTGACCTATACTAACCCGGCTTTGGTGAACGTGTCCGTTCAGGGGCGGTATGTGGGAGATCAGTTCGAGGACGACCTCAACTCGCTGAAGCTCGGGGACTTCTTCGTAGTGGACCTGATGCTTTGGCGCCCGATCGCCATCCCCAAGGTGTCTGCAGGTGAAGTGTTCCTCGGTGTGGAGAATCTCTTCGACAGGACGTACGAGGCCGGCAAGACAACCGATGGCATCGTCACCATTGGCGCCCCTGTCCTGGTCCATGGCGGCATCAGGGTCCGCTTCTGAAGGAAGCATTCAGCATTCAGCCAAAACATTTTTGCTGAGTGCTGACTGCTGATCGCTGATTGCTACTACGCTGATAGCTGATGGCTGTTTCAACACCATGTTGATCCGAACGAAGCTCCATATCGGGTATCTGGTCATCTTCATCCTTGCGGTCTGCATCGGCATTGCCATGATCTGGGCGGTGCGAACCTGGCAAGCGGCAACGGATGACTTTACGTACTCCCACGCTCAAAGCCTGAGGGCCGAGAGGCTGAGGGGAGATATGTATCGGCACATCAAAGAGATCCTTGATCGCCTTGTGAGTGGGGACAGGCTCGCCCAACAGGAGTTCGAGAGCCTGGGAATACGATTGGAGGAGGAGTTCGCAGATCTCAGGACTCACGCCAAAACCAAGGAAGAGACGGAGCTGATCAACAGCCTGGAGATGGCGCATCGACGGGTCTCCCTTCTCGTGAGAGAGACCTTCGCGCTCCTGGCAAAGGGGGCTCGTGACCTTGCCGTCCAGAAGGTTGAGGCGGAGCTGGAACAGATTGCGTTCAAGGAACAGGACGAGCAGATCAATCGGCTCCGCGCCTACTATGACGCGGCGTCGGCGCGATCGAGGCGTCAGACGCTTGCAATCGGCGCGAGGGGAGAGCTCTTGGCCGGGATCATCATGCTCCTTGGCCTCATATGGGGAGGTGGGTTGCTCTTCGGAATTCAACGCTGGCTCGTCAAGCCGCTTCAGACCATCGGTCGCTCCACCACCATCATCAGCACGGGGGACCTGAACCATCACATAGAGGTCAGGTCGGAGGATGAATTGGGCGACCTCGCTGTCTCCATCAACAGCATGGCCGAGGCCCTCAAGCGGATCCAGGAGCGAGTGCTTCAAGCCGAACGGTTGGCGGCGGTAGGGGAGCTCTCCTCGTATGTCGCGCACAATATCCGCAACCCATTGGCCAGCATCCGGTCCTCTGCCCAGGCGGCGTTGGAAGACGCGCACGTGTCAGAGGAGAGTCGAGCGACTCTGAAGGGGATCGTTGACACAGTCGATCATTTGAAGCAGTGGGTCCATAACTTTCTGTTCGCCTTTAAACCGATCACACCGACCTTGGCTCCCGGTGATCTGAACCGGGTGATCACGGAGGCGCTAGACGTCGTTCGTCCCATGATCGAGGCAAAACGGATTGACGTCGAGATGAACCTTGACACGACACTCCCGTTGGCGCCGCTCGATGAGGGGTATCTGGAACAGGCGCTGGTGTCTCTCCTGACGAACGCGTGTGACGCAACCCCTCCAGGGAAAACGATCTCGATCAGGTCGAGGCTGATCCAGGAGGGTGAGAGGCCATGGGCCATCTCCGTCGATCTCGATGACGATGGCGGCGGAATCCCGCCCGATCTGCTCCAAAAGGTTTTCACCCCCTATTTTACGACGAAGAGTGACGGGGTAGGCCTTGGTCTCACGATGGCGCAAAAGATCGTCAGTTCTCACAGCGGGAGCCTTATCGTCTCGAACCGACCAGAGGGCGGGACCACAGTTCAAGTCCTTCTTCCGCTGTCTCATCCCACGGGAGTAGTTCGCGATGGCTAAGATACTGATCATCGATGATGAGGCGGTATTTGCGCGTTCGGCAGCCCATTTCCTGAGCCGGAACGGCCACGAATGCTGGAGTCTGTCGAGCGCGGAGGAGGGACTCGCAATCATCGAGAAGGAGCGGCCGGACCTCGTCCTGCTGGATATCAAGCTGGCCGGAATGAGCGGGCTCGAGGCGCTCAAGCGGATTGCCAGCCTCGACCCGAACGCCATCGTCATTATCATGACCGCCTATAGCAGTGTGGAAAGCGCGGTCGCGGCCATGAAGGATGGGGCATACGACTACATCCAGAAGCCGATCGATCACGACGAGCTGAAATTTACCATCGAGAAGGCGCTGGAGACCCGTCGTCTGCGGGAACGCCTCTCATATTTTCAGCGGAAGGAAGTCCAGCAGTCCGCCCACCGCGATATCATCGGCGCATCTCCTCAGATGAAGCAGGTTACTGAGCTGATCGAGCGGATTGCCCACCTCGAGCCCGGACCGGCTGGTGACCTTCCGACGGTGTTGCTCTTAGGAGAGACCGGAACGGGCAAGGATCTTGTAGCCAGGGCGATCCATCACAGGGGCAGCCTCGCCGGGCAGCCGTTCGTCGAGGTCGAGTGCACGTCGATCCCGAAAGAGCTGGCGGAGGCGGAGCTGTTCGGGTACGAGAGAGGGGCATTCACGGGAGCGTCGGCGGCGAAGCCTGGCCTGATCGAGGCCGCCGATGGCGGGACCCTCTTCTTGGACGAGGTCGGCGAGCTTGGCCTGGACCTTCAGGCGAAATTCCTGAAGGCGATCGAGCGGAAGCAGATCCGGCGGCTGGGCAGCCTCCGGGAGCGAAGGATTCATGCCCGCATTATCGCGGCAACGAATCGCGACCTCGAGGCGGCCGTCAGAGCCGGCCTGCTCCGTCAGGACCTCTACTATCGCCTGAAGGTCCTCACCATCGAGCTGCCGCCTCTGAGGGAGCGTGGCGAGGACGTGGTGCTTCTGGCGAACCATGTTTTGAAGAAACTGACCCATAAATATTCGTTCCCAGAGAGGCGTTTCACGGAGACAGGTCTCGACGCCCTCAGAAAGTACCGCTGGCCTGGAAATGTTCGAGAACTCGCGCATGTGGTGGAGCGGGCCCTGTTGGTCTCCGATGAGATAGAGATCGGCCCGTCAGCCCTCGGTCTCGAGACCTCTTCGGTGCCGATTCGGGTCGGCGACGATGGGCGCTTGGACGTGGAATTTCCCGAGCGGGGCGTCGATCTGGAAGAGATCGAGCGACAGTTGATCGAGCGGGCACTGGCACTGACAGAATGGAACGTCACCGAGGCTGCCAGAAAGTTGGGGATCGGCAGGGAGGCGCTTCGCTATCGCATCCAGAAGTATTGCCTCGTCCGCCCGCCTGCGGTGAGCTGAGTCGAACCACCTGTCCTGAGCCAAGTCGAAGGGCCGGTGGTGAGCTAAGTCGAACCACCTGTGGTGAGCTAAGTCGAACCACCTGTGGTGAGCTGAGTCGAACCACCTGTGGTGAGCTGAGTCGAACCACGCCTGCCGCGCTTGGATGGTTGAGATCAACCAGCGGTTGATTTCAACGACGATTGTCCCACACATGGAGCCTTCGTAGAGCCTTCGTATTCCCGACAATTCCTCAAGTAATTCAAGGTGTTTCAAGTCCCATCTCATCTGAAAAACTCTTGGCATCGTAGTTGCCATGTGAAGGGAAGCCTTTCAAAGGGGCAGCTTGTTCACGCTCCCTCCTCAGGAGGTTTTCCTATGCCATGGGATCGGAATTGGTGGTCGGGTGTCTTCGCGAGTCTGCTCCTTCTCACTTCTGTTGAGGCCTTCGCTCAGCAGCCTGGAGCGCAGCCCGAGATCGTCCGCCTTCCGGAGGTTCTCGTGACAGCCCCTGCCAGACTTCCGGAGATTCCTCTTTCACCCGCCGAAGTCCCGGCCAACGTCCAGGTGATCACCGGTGAGGAGATCAGGCGGTCCGGGGCACTGACCCTCCAGGACTTCATGCAGCAGCTTCCCGGTGTGCATCTGAATGACGAGCAGGGGAACTCCTACCAGCCCGACATTTCGTTTCGTGGCTTCAGCGCGACGTCGGTGACCGGGGTCCCCCAGGGGATCAGCGTCTTTGTCGATGGCGTTCGGGTGAACGAGCCGGCCGTCGAGGAGATCAACTTCGATCTTCTCCCCCTCGACGATGTCGAGCGGGTCGAGCTGATCCGGGGGCCGATAGCCGTATTTGGCAGGAACACCCTGGCCGGCTCGCTCAACATCATCACCAGGCGTGGCGGCGCGGAGCGAGAGATCGTCCCAGAGGTCTCTGGCGGCAGCTTCGGGCGCCAGAAATACCGGGTCCATCTCAGCGGGACCGAAGGGCCGATCGATTACTACTTTGCCGGTAGCCAGTTTATGGAAGATGGCTTCCGCAATGAAACCGACAGTCGCCTCTCGCACGTCTTCGGCAAGCTTGGGTACCGCGAGGGTGGCACCGACATCACCCTTTCCTACCAGTACCGGAACAACAATATCAGGCAGGCCGGTTCGCTGCCCCTCAGCATCCTGCAGGTCGATCGGGAACAAAACTTTACTGCCGGTGATTTCTTCAAGCCAAATCTTCATCAGGCGACCCTCAACGCCCACCAGGCACTTGGAAGCGGCGTCTCTCTCGCCCTGAATGGCTTCGTCAGAAGTCTCGATGCCGAGCAGTTCAACGTCAGCCTGATCGGGCAAAACAGCCGGCTCTTTAACGACACCCTCTCGGGAGGAGGGACGCTCCAGCTTACGCACGAAGGCCGATTTTTGGGACGAAAGAACCTGCTGACGATGGGAGCCGAGTACGCCCGGCACGAGGTGGATATCCGGGTCTTCGAGGAGCAGAATGAGCGGAGCCTTCGGGCATGCATCGAGGAGGCGATAGCGAGGGGGGAAGACCCGGCCGAGGAGTGCTCGAGACTATCAGAGCTCGAGTCGGTGCTCTCTGACACCCAGGATACGGTCGGCTTCTTCATCCAGAATACAGCGGAGCTGGGCCGTGGTCTGTTGCTGTCCGGCGACAGCCTCACCCTAACCGGGGCGCTCCGGTATGATTATGTCCGGCACGACATCACCGACAGGAGCCCCGAAGAGCCGGGGAAGGCGACGGGGCGCGCCACATTCGATCGATTCACGCCGAGGGCCGGTTTCAACTACAACCTTTCGGACAACTACGGGATCTACCTGTCATACTCGGAGGGGTTTCGCGCCCCGGCCTTCTTGGAGTTGACCTGTGCCGACCCCGCAGCCCCGTGCGTCGGCATCCAGGCCGGCGTGGCCCCGGATACCAGCTTCTTCAATCTCCGGCCGGTGAACGCAACAAACTACGAGCTGGGCTTCAGGGCCCGTCCGGCCCCCTGGCTCGAGGGGAGCCTCGCCATCTACCGGACCGACGTGCGGGATGACATCTTCTCAGTGTCGCCCGCGGGGACGATCACCATCTTCTTCCAGAACATCGGCGACACCAGGCGAGAGGGGATCGAGCTGGCGCTTCGCGGGGTCTATGAGCGTCTGGAGGGATATGTGAATTACGCGTATACCCGCGCGACCTTCGAAAGTGATATCGAGCTGGCCTCGCCGAGGACACCAGGCGTCACTGAACAGGTGCGAAAAGGGGATGAGATCCCGCTCACGCCCAACCATCGGCTCAACGCCGGCCTCCGCTACCGGCTCCATGAGTGGGTTACACTCTCCCTGAATCTGACCTATGTCGGCGACCAGTTCTTCCGGGGCGACGACGCGAACACCCAGCCGAAGCTTGACGACTACATCGTTGTGAACGCCGGCATCGATGTCCGCTGGCAGCGCTTCGCTGGGTTCATGAAGATCAACAATCTGCTCAACAACGACTATGAAACGTTTGGGACCTTTGCACCCAACGCCAAGGTCCCGGGGAACCCCATCGAACCATTCCTGACGCCCGCCCCGCCGATTAATCTGATTGTCGGGGTCAGTTACCGGTATTGATATCCTTGCATCGAAAGAAAAAATTCTCGCCCACCTCGGGAACACTTGGTATAATGAAAGGTCTGCGACAGCAGGAGGTTCCTGCCGCTGTGCAGTGGCATCTCCTTGGGGGTACGGGTGGTCGTTCACCGTAAGAGACAAAATACTGAGGTCGGTCCGGCCCTCGGGTTGGTCCGTCCTCGCACCACTTGCCTAAGCCGTTCATCTGAAAGCCCGCTGGAGCTTGGTCGCTTCTTCCTCAGTTCGGCCGGTCTCCACCTGGTCCTGGCCTGGGCCGTGATGACTGTTGGGCTTCACCGACCCCCGCTTCCCGAGAGGCCACTTGTCGTGAGGCTCGTCCAGGCCGAGGCCCCACGCTCATTTCCCCCAACCCCACAGCCGGTGCGGCCGCGCCCCGGACAACAGGTAGCGGCTGGTCAGCCGTCTGAACCCAGGAGGGAGTGGGAGATCGCCCCTCGCGACGTGATCCCTCCATCGATCGCCCGTCCGGCGGCGATAGCCCCTAGGGCGCTGGAGATCGCGAAAACCGCCGACCCGGATGAGCGCCGCCAGATCGGCTCTCCACGTGCTGCGGCAGAGCTCGTCAAAGAGCTTGGTCTGCCCGGCGGCATCGCTCCCTCCTCCGGTGTGCGGATCGTGGATGGTGCTTGGATCGATGGACCAAAGGCCGTAGGCACGCGGGGCAGGGTCGCGATGGTTCCTGGGACGAGGACGGGAGCCGGCTCGGGTGCCGGCCCCGCTCTGATTGGAGATGGGGCGGAAGGGGCGCGCCAGGGCAGCAGTGGTGCGGATGGCCGGGGACGTGCTCGGCGGCTGGGCGCGGAGATCAGCATTCCCGTTGCTCCGACGGTGATCGTGGGTCCTCGGCAGCGGGGCATCGGACGGGGCGGCAGCGGGGCAGAAGCCCGTGCGACAGGGGGCGGATTCGCTCGACCGGATTATGGAGCGAATTCGCCGCCGAAGTATCCCCCTCTTGCGAGAGAGAAGGGTTACGAGGGGACGGTCTACCTTCGGGCCATGATCGAGCGAGATGGTCGCGTGGGCAATCTCGCCATCGATCGCTCCTCGGGTTACGAGATCCTGGATCGGGCCGCGGTCGATTCAGTTCGGGAGTGGACATTCCTGCCTGCACAGAAGGATAAGAAGCCGGTGTCAAGTTGGGTGCTCCTCCCCGTACGGTTCGTGCTGAAGTGAGTTGGCGGGGGGCGTCCGACCACGCCTTCGTCACCGAAACCCATCGCGCATGGTGAGGGGGGATTCTACGAAGAGAAGAAGAGAGGGGACTGTGGCATGTCGCAATTGAGATCGAGAGCATGGGAGATCGGCCTGTCGTTGGCCATTCTCGGCGTTCTGGTGGCGACGCCGCCGACAACGGCAGCCGACCCAGCGAGCAAGTATTTTTACGATGATAAGGGGCAGATCGTCCGCGAGGAGGTGGATAGCACAGGGTCCGGGCGGACTGATACGTGGATCACCTATAAAGATGGTAAACCGGTTCTCCAGGCGGTGGATACGGGTAAGCATGGCAAACCTGATACCTGGTACCATCTGACTCCCGATGGACAGGTTGCACGGGCGGAAAAAGACCAGAACTTGGATGGGAAGCCGGATGTCTGGACCATCTATGAGAAGGAGGTTCCGGTCAAGGCTGAGCAGGACCTAGACTTCGATGGAAAGCCGGACCGATACATCTACTTTGAGAAGGGGAAGCCTGTCCGAGCCGAGGAGTCGGTGAAGCGGGATGGAAAGATCACCCTTTGGCTCTACTACGATGAGGCTGGAGTGCTCATCCGGGATGAGGAGGACACGAAAGGAATCGGGCGGGCGACGGTCTTTTCTTACTACCAAGACGGCAAGCTGATCCGGCGAGAGGAGGATACGAAGGGCACAGGGCGTGTCGATCGCTGGTCGTACTACGACAAGGAGGAGCGACTGATCCGCCGGGAGGTTTCCCGGAGCGGATCGGGGCGGCCTGATGTGTGGGCCCATTTCGAGAACGGCAAGATCGTCAAGCAAGAAGAGGATCTCCTTGGGCGCGGACGGCCCAACGTCACCTATTTCTTTCAGGCGGGTGCGCTCGGGCGGCGCGAAGAGGACACTCAGGGGGTCGGCAGAGTGGACCTCATCGAGTGGTACGAAGACGGCAAGCCGGTGAAGCGACAGCAGGACAGCCGTCAGCAGGGAAAGATCGATGTCGTCAGCTACCTCCGGCAGGGCCAGATCGAGCGCCAGGAGGTTGATACGAAGTACGAGGGGCGATACGACCTCGTGAGATTCTATACGAACGACCGCCTTGTGAAAGAAGAGTACGATACCAACGGCGACGGGCGGCCGGACATCTGGGCGTACTACGACGAGAAGGGCGACAAGGTCCTTCAAGAAGAGGACACCGAGTACGACGGCAAGGTGCATGTCAGGTTTCGCTTTGAGGGGGGGCGCGTCGTGAGCAAGGAGGTGGTGAGCGCCAGAAAGTCCGACGGACCGCCTCGTCTCCTGACGCCGAAGAGCTGGTAACGGTTCGCCGCACCGTCAGGCCATCCCGACAAAACAGGCATTTTCACCCCTTCATCCTTCATCTCCCTCCCGTTTTTGCGCCCAACCTCTCCCCTAGAATGATGTCATCAGAACTATGAGAAAAAATCACTTGACAGGCTTCCATGACTGGGATATACCCTCAACATCAAACGCCGTTCTGTTAACATCGTTGTAAGGCTTTGTAAGGTGTTGGTGTCTCTTCAGATCCCCGGCGCCCCGCGACGTCCACCCAGGAGTTCCGTCCGGGAGAGAGAGTTCAGGTGAGGCGAAGGCTACACGTGCATCGGACTATGAGGATCCCTGCTCTCATTGCACAGATGGTCAGAGGGCTTCTGACGCGGTCCGGCCTCGGATTCGTGTTGGCGTTCGTCGCATCATCTGTGCTGGTCGTCGCCCGCTCTCCCGCCGCGCTCGCGCAGGAGATGGCTTCCAGTCGGGCGGCCGAAGAGGCGGCGGCTCGCCTTGTCCAGGCATTTCCGATCGTGCAGGCATCGGTTGTCGGGATCGATGGGGACAGGATACTGATCGACCTGGGATCGAGGCAGAAGGTCTACCAGGGAATGGAGTTGCAAGTCTATCGTGAGGGAGAGGATGTCAAGCACCCGGTGAGTGGCCAGATCCTTGGAAAGCGCGATAGGCGGCTTGGCCTTCTCAGGGTCGTTGAGGTGAAAGAAGGGTTTTCTGAGGCAACCGCTATTGCTCGCCAGGAAGGGTCGACCATCACGGCCGGAGATCTGGTCAGGGTGAGTCACGACCGCCTCGTGGTGGCGCTGCCCACTATCGATGCGGGTGAGGTCAAGGGGGCCAATGTCTCCTCCCTCACAAAGGATGTGGCGATTGCCCTGGCAAAGACCGGCCGGTTCATCGTGATTGAAGAGCATCTCATCAGGGCTACCCTCATGGGGGAAAAACCTTCCCGATCCGAATCCTTCACCGACCCCTCCACCCTCAAGGTGCTGTCTGAAAGGGCCCGTGCTCAGCTTCTGGCCCTGGGAAAGCTTAGCGCCACCGACCAAGGCCTATTTCTGGATTTGCAGGTGATATCGGTATCCTCTGGAGCGCCCCTGACCGTGGCAAGCGTCGAGGTAGCAGGATCCCAGCCGGGCAGGATCGCGGCGCCCTCAGCCACTCCAGCGCCGGTTCTTTCCCAGAAGAGCGCGCCTGCCTTTGTCCGTGTGCAACCGCAACCCGGCGAGACCGCCAAAGCTGCAGAACAGGCGAAACGCCCCCTCCTGGAGACAGCGCCCGCCCAGAAGCGTACAGTTGCCGGGGTTGCCGCAGACGTTCAGCGAACGCCCGGCACCCCGTCGTTCCTCGTCAAGGGTCAGGACGCATCGGGACAGTCCGGAGATCAGGGTTCAAAGGACCATCTGACCTTCGACCTGACCGACGCGCTTCTCGCGGTTGCAGCCGGAGACCTCGATGGGGATCGGCGCCCTGAAGTGGTTGGGATCACCGACTCCGAGGTCATCGTGTATCGCTGGAAGGATCGGCAACTCACACCGATCGCCAGGATCGGCGGCCAGTCGTTTGTCCGCAACCTCCACCTCGATGTCGGGGATGTCAACGGCGGCGGGAGGGCGCAGATCTTCGTGACGGCGCTCTCGAGCGTGCCGGAAGGCCTCAAGCTCCGGAACTCCCTCCGCTCATTTGTCCTTGAGCTTCGCGGGGACAAGCTTGTCCGGATCGCCGATGGACTGGACTATTTCCTGCGGCTCCTTGCAGGGCCTGGGATCGACGCGCCGATGTTGATCGCGCAACGCATGGGCAACCCTGCCCCGTTTGAGGGGCCGATCGTCCGTCTGTCCTGGAGCGGTGAGCGGTATGTCGAGGAGCGGCCTCTTTCCCTTCCGGCGCAGGTGAAGAGCCTCTACGACTTTGCGCCCCTCGAGATGGTCGGCGACCAGGTCTTGGAGGTGGCGGCCATCGCGGAGCAACGGATCAGAACCTATGGCCGTGGTGGGGGATCGCTCTGGGAGGGCAAAGATGACCTGGGGGAGGTGGATCACCTCGCCTTCTTCCACATTCCTGATCTCCAGAACGTCCGGCCGAAACACGGGATCAGGTCGGGAATCCCGGCCAATCCGGAGGAGTATGCCGACCGCTTGGTCCTGCCTCGGCGGATCCTGGTCGAGGCCTCGCCACTATTCGGCGGCGCGAAGGCCCAGCTCCTCACACTTGCCAACTCGACGAAGTACGGCGTCCAGGTGGCGCTCGGGGGCGAGCCGCCTGCATCAGGGCGGGTCATCGCGTATGATCGACACGATGGGACCATCACCAGGGGGTGGGAGACCGTTCCGGTGGAGGGGCAGGTGCGCGATATGACCGTCCTCGATCTGAACGGCGCAGGACGGCGAGACCTCGTCCTTCTCTCCGCGGTCAAGGAGAAAGGGTTTGCGGCGTCGCTGAAGGGAACATCCCGGGGAATCATCAATGTCTTTTCGTTTACCCGGTAGACCTCCTCTCATCCCTTCTTACTCCCCTCACCCCAGACCCTCTCCCACGGTGGGGGAGAGGGGGAGGGAGAGGGGGAGAGGCGATTTCTGATAACTCAACGCGACGAGGGAGAAAGGGGGGATGGAGAAAGCGAAACCACAGCAGCGAAGAGGGCAACGCTGAAGCACTGAAGATCGCGGCCCATTAACATTCTTACTAGGGGGGGCGATTCAATGAAAAGATTGCTGATCGTTCTGCTGGCACTGACGCTGGCGATGAGTTGGCTGCCCATGAAAGCGGCCCAGGCTGCATCGCTTCTAAAGACCGATGATGGCCTTGAGTTCCAGTTCGGGATGGCGCAGAAGGTGCAGTTCCACACCATCTCGGGACTTGACTTCACGGACAACCCCGAGAGGAATTTCAGGAGCCTGAGTGTCCCGGATATCACCATCGGGAACCAACCGCTTTCAATTTGGAACTTCACAAACCTGCTCTTCACCCTATCCAAGGGTCCAGTCTCTGTGCACGCAAACCTCGAAGTTGAGGCGGCGATGGATGAGCGGGTCGCCGACGTCAACCACCTCAACCTCGAGCGGGCCAACCTGACCTGGAAGACCGGCGTGATCGGTGACCTGGTCGTCGGCTTTGACGTTCACCTTTTCGACCCGGAAGGCGGGTTGATCTACCAGGATGAGGATCCCGGGATCTGGCTGATCGGAAGCAATGGCCCCTTCTCCTGGAACGTCGGCTATCACAAACGGCTCCAGAAGAACCGCGGTAACCAATTGGGCCTCGGAGGGGTCGCAGCGCCCTTCTCGATTGCCACGAACCCAGCCAACCATGACGCCAACATCGTTGAGGCGCGAGTGGGATTCAATCTTCCCGTCCCTGGAGGGAATCTGAGCATCTCCCCCCTGTTCCTCTACTATGGCCGCCACGTCCCACAGGGGGGCACTAATCCTGATGATCTGGCTGTGGGCACTGTTGGCAACCTAGCGGCCTGCCCCTCGGGGGCGACGGGGAGCCCCTGTACCAGTGGGGCGTTCAACCCTAATGTCGCTGATAACTCTAAAGCGGACATTTACTTTCCCGGGATAGTTCTTGGGGGGAAGCTGGGGCCGCTCAACGTGACGGTTGAAGGGGTTGGCCAGTTCGGTGACATTGAAAATCTGAGCGCGGCCAATTTCGGTTTCTCTAAGATGAATTTCCAGAGCTTCGCCGCTTTTGGCGAGGTCTCCTTGGACCTGACAGCTCAGGGGATCGGACTTACCCCCTTTGTCAACGTCGATTACCGCAGTGGAGACGACAACCCCTTTGATGACGAACTCAAGGGCTACGTGGCAATCTCCGACCTCAGCTCCGCGCTGCGAAAGGACGGGGCCAAGTTCCAGTCGATCAGCTCGCTCGGGCCTCCAACCCTCGGGGCCGGTGGTGAGGCGGCATGGGGCTTTAATACGGGCGGACGTGGCACCGGTCCCACCATCGGGAGCATCATCGACGACATCAGCCTTGGCTCGTCAGTCTTCTTCAACAACCGGTTCGGAAAGGCAGACAACCCCGGGTTGATCAAGATCTCCGGCGGCGTGCTTGGGAAGATCACCCCGCAGGTGGATATGAAGGCGAGTGTCTCCTACCTCCGTTTCGACACGACCGAACCGATTAGGGCGGAGGCTGCAATCAACCGACTCTCCCGCGGGATTACCGACGGCAGTGTTGGTGTCGGCGGCTGTGCCGGTGTGTCGGCAGTAGGTGGTCCGCGCTCGGACCGAGTGAAGTGTGTGGTAGACAATCTGGAAGTCGACCACGACATGGGCATCGAGGTCAACTTCAACATCGGGTGGAGCCCCGTGCCGGCTTTCCGGATTCAGCCCTTTGCCAGCTTTTTCATCCCATTGCATGGGGCGGACGATATCAACGGGTTGTTCCTTGGTTCGACCCCCGTCGTCAAGGGGCAGGAAGCCGGTAAGGAAACCCGCGCGGCGTACATCGCGGGAATTGAGTTCCGGGCCCAGTTCTAACCCGAACTTCCATGGGCCATTGGCCCGCCTGAAACACCGTTTGAAAACCCCCCGCACCCCGAACCCTCTCCCCACCTGAGGAGAGGGCAAGGGGTGGGAGGGATTCTCGCATCACAGGCATATCGTGTGAATGGCGGCGAACGAAACAGCGTTTTAGCTCTTGACAAGATCAGGCCAGCTATGAGAACGTAAGGCTCCCCACGGACCCAACACGGGTGGTTCATGAGGATACAGTCGCAAGCACCCCGCAGCAATTCCCACTTAATGAACCACGCGGCCTGGTTGCCTATATAGCACCCTATAATTCTCGGAAGGAGGTGAGGCGGAGTAGGCGGGAAACATGCAGGGGGATGTCAAGGCATGTTGTAAGGGCTTTTCACTGGTAAGCAGTAAGCAGACTGATAACCAGGAGTACCTAGAGGGAGGGGTTGAATGAGCGCGAAACGATTCATGATGCTGATCGGGGTCATAATGCTCCTGGTCGGCGGGCTCGTGGTGGCGCCGTTCGTGGTTTCCGCCAACAACGATCTGTTGAAGCTGCAGAACGACGACACCCAGTGGGTGATGCAGAGGAAAAACTACTCGAACTGGGGTTACAGCACACTGAACCAGATCAAGCGCGACAATCTCAAGGACCTCCATGTCGCTTGGTCATTCTCGACCGGCGTCAACCAGCCGAGAGGGCATGAGGGTGGGCCGCTGGTGGTCGGCACCACGATGTATGTGCACAGCTCCTATCCCAATCATGTCTACGCCCTGGACCTGACGAAGGAAGGGGCGCCCATCAAGTGGAAGTACACGCCGAAGCAGAGTGATAAGGCGCTTCCAGTCGCCTGTTGCGACTGGGTCCACCGAGGCGTGCAGTATGCCGAGGGCAAGATCCTGATGGCCACCCTGGACGGCCAGATCATCGGCCTCGATGCCAACACCGGGAAGGAGCTTTGGAAGACCAAGAGTGCCGACCCTTTGAAGGGGGAGACGATCACTGGGGCCGGCATCGTGATCCATGACAAGTACATTCAGGGGGTCTCGGGCGCTGAGTTCGGTGTCCGCTGCTGGGTGGATGCCTACAACATCAACACCGGCAAGCGGGTCTGGAGATCTTACAGCATGGGGCCGGATGCGGATGTGAATCTCGCCCCTGACTTCAATTCCGCCAACCCCCACTACGGGCGATTCGGCCTGGGCACCTCCACCTGGCCTGGTGATCAGTGGAAGGTGGGCGGCGGCAGCACCTGGGGCTACTGGTCATATGATCCCGAGCTGAACCTCGTCTACACCTCGACCGGCAACCCCGGAACCTGGAACCCCACCCCTCGGAAGGGTGATAACAAGTGGTCGATGACCATCTTCGCCCGCAATCCTGACACTGGCGCGGCGAAGTGGGCCTACCAGATGACTCCGTGGGATGCCTGGGACTACGACGGCGTCAACGAGACGATCCTCACCACTCAGATGTTCGGTGGCAAGGCGACCAAGGTTCTGACCCACTTCGACCGCAACGGCTTCGCCTACACGCTCGATCGCACCAACGGGACACTCCTCGTGGCTGAGCCCTTCGTGTTTTTGAACTGGGCGAAGGGGATCGACATGAAGACGGGGCGGCCCATCGAGAATCCTGAGAAGCGGACCAAGCAGGGCGTGGACACCAAGGACATCTGCCCCTGCGCCATGGGGGGGAAGGACCAGCAGCCCGCTGGTTACTCTCCGAGGACGAACCTCTTCTACTCCCCCACCAACAACATGTGCATGAACTATGAAGGCGTCCTGGTGCAGTACACGGCCGGGGCTCCGTACGTGGGTGCCAACCTGCTGATGTTCCCGGGCCGAGGCGGCAACTGGGGTGAGTTCATCGCCTGGGATGGTGTCAAGGGGAAGAAGGTCTGGGGCGTCAGGGAGCCGTTCCCTGCCTGGGGTGGGGCCCTCGTGACCGCCACTGATCTGGTGTTCTACGGCACCATGGACGGGTGGTTGAAGGCGGTTGACGCTGTGAGCGGCCAGGTCCTGTGGAAACACAAGGTCGGCTCGGGCATCATCGGCAACCCGATGACCTACATTGGGCCTGACGGCAAGCAGTATGTCGCCGTCCTCTCCGGGGTCGGAGGGTGGTTCGGTGCCATCGTGTCGCTCGACATCCCACCTGACGATCCGTTCGGCGCGTTGGGCGAGGTTGGCGCGGCCTACGCCGCAGGCCTGGACAAGGCCACGACCAAGGGCGGCATTCTGTACGTGTTTGGCCTCGACTAACCATGTGAAGTTCATCGGCGCCGGAGGGCAAACCTCCGGCGCCGTTTTTTTTGGCTGCGATGAACGGCACACAGGCTATCTTCATTGGTGTATGCGGCTTGACAGTTTTGGCGTCCATCCATATACTTTACGTGTTTCTTGATCGGGTCTGACATGCCACAATGGGTAGTTCCGACGGATGGAACAAGAATGGGGTAAGTGTAACCGAGCGATCGGAAGCAGAGGGAGGATTATGGGTCGAAGGTTAGTAATTCTTCTCGGGTTGTTCTCGATGACGATCTCGCCATCCCTTGTGGGAAGCGCTTGGGGAGCCGAAACGAAGGAGTTGCGAGTCTGCGGCGATCCGGACAACCTTCCTTTTTCGAATAAGAAGCGGGAGGGATTTGAAAATAAGATCGCTGAGGTGATCGCCAAGGAGTTGGGTGCTGAGCTCACCTATTACTGGTGGCCGCACCAGCGGGGGATGGTCAGGAGGACGCTGAAAGCGGGGCAATGTGATGTCCTGATCTCAGTCCCCCACGGGTGGGAGCCGGTCCTCTGGACCAGGCCGTACTACCGTTCCGGGTACGTGATCGTCTATTCGAAGGAGCGAGGACTGAAGATCACATCCCTGGATGACCCGATCCTGAAGCAACTCAAGATCGGTGTCTATATCAATTCCCCGCCTGCGGAGGCACTCGCCGAAAACGGCATTGTGAAAAACGTGGTCGGTTACAATCTCCTGTATGACTACCAACAGGATCGCCCGGGGAAGATCATCGAAGATCTGATCGCCGGTGACATCGGTGTGGCTGTGGTCTGGGGCCCGGTAGCTGGCTATTATACAAGAAAGCTGAACGCGTCCCACCTCGACATTGTGCCGCTTCAGGGCGGGGGCCCATCGATCCCCTTCACGTTCGAGTTCTCCATGGGAGTCAGAGAGGGCAATAAGGCACTGAAGGCGCAACTGGAAGGGGCGCTCAGCAAGAGACAGACCGAAATCCAGAAGATCCTTGAGGATTACGGCGTGCCACTCCTGCCCCTCCTGGCTAAGGGGCAGTTTGGTCCGGTCAAAGACCAGCCGGGCCAGATCATCTATCATCGCGATTAAAGACGCTCAGTACCTCTCCCTCCTTTCAAAGGAGAGGTGCTGAAGGTGAGGGCAGCGGTTGACAGGAGGAACCTTGACGACGAGACGAAGCATGTGGCTTGTTGCCGCCGTGGCTCTGGGCCTTATGCTCGTGCGCCCTTGGGCTCCGGCAGCCGAGGAACAGGAACAACCGAAGAAGGCGCAGGGTCCACAGCCAAAGGCCCCCGAGGCTCCGGCTCCGACGCCTCAGGTGCCGCAAGAGCCGCAGAGGGCACAAGAACCGACTCAACCACCCACAACCCCCGAGGCTCCACCTGCTCCAGCGCCGCCACCCGCGCTGGCGTCACCGCCTGGGGTGGCCTGTAACAACACTCCGGCAGCAGCTTCGAACTCGGGGACGCCGAAGAAGCTTAACCCATGCATGGGCATCCCCGAAGCGATCGCGGAAGGGAGGACGATCTGGATGCAGACCGGATGCAGCGGCTGCCACGGGATGGGCGGAGGCGGGATGGGCCCGTCGGTCATGGACGACCAGTGGAAGTTCGGCGGCGACGACGAAACCCTTTTCAAGTTGATCAAAGGGACCTACCCAGGCCAGACTATGCCTAGCGTCTTCGGGATGCTTCTGAAGGATGAGCAGGTCTGGAAGATCCTCGCCTGGGTCCGGTCGATTTATAAAGGCGACCCCAGCGGGATCGTATGGTAGAACCGAGCAGAGGGAGTGACGCTATAGGTTGAGGGTCATTGACAGAACAGTTCATGATGCCAAAGCCGGTCCACCGGGCCTCCATCCCCAAGAAACGCCCCTCTCCCGCCAGGGAACGGGGCGTTTTCACTTAAGAAGGTGACGAAGGGTTTGCCGTCATAATCCTCGCGCTCCGCGTCAACGATCGCGTGTCAGGCATCTCGAAATCACACTGAGACAAAAGGTGCTGAATAGCAGAGTTTCAGTGAAGCGACCCTTAGCGGTCACGATACCAGCGGCGCTTCTTCTCGCCGCGCCGCTTCTGCAACTCGGCTCCGTCCACTTCGGCGTGCCGTTTCTCGGTTTCGGAGAGCCGCGGCTCCGTGCTCACCTGATCTACGGTGTCGCCGCGCCAGTCGTCGGGTGGCTCCTCTGGAGGATGCGCCCTCGTGCTCGCTTCGCCTTCTACGTCTTCGCCTCCTGTGAGCTGGTCCGATTCTGGCTCCACGGGCGTGTTCACTGGGAGGTCCCGCTCCTCTACGCTGGCCTGATCGCCTGGCTCTTCACGCCTTCCGCCCGCGCCGCGCTTCCGCTGGTCAAAGACACCGAGCGGTTTGACGCCGTCGCCGGGCCGCAGCGAGGGATCTGGCGTTCCTGACCCCATCTCATTACCAATCTGGATCCGCACAGCCTGGGCCAGCGAGGCCATGCCAGTCGCCTCCGCCCTGGTCCGTGCGATCTCTCCTTCGTTTCGGTCGAAGATTCAGATAGGGAAGCTCACGCCAAGCCCGACGCTATCTTCTGGGGGGCTTTGCGGAAAGAGTGGCTGAATCCATGTGGGCAGTGATGGTTCGGCATGGTGGTATCCGATGGGGCGAACGAGGCTGATCTAAAGGCGTTGACTTCCTCGAGGAGAGGCAGTAAGCTGTGGTGCCTGAATCAGCCGTTCACTGACAGGTGCCGGCATAAGGAGTTCGTGATGCGAAACATTCATGGCGTTGTTGTGCGAATGACCCTCGTGCTGCCGCTCTGTGCGCTTCTTGCTTCGCAGGCCGTTGCCGAGACCGATATCGGCGTCCCGATTCACCCCAAAGCGATCCCTTCAAGTCTTGTTCGCCAGTCCGGCAAGGGAGAGGGGACCGAATGGGTCCAGGTTCACTTCAAGACCCAAGCGCCCTACGAGCAGGTGATACGTTTCTACCGGGAGAAGACCGGACGGAACGTTCAGGTATCTCAGATCGAGTCCGGGGCGTTGCTGAACACACTCATTCTATACGCCACAAAACCCCAGGACCAGATTAACATCAATATCAGCAGCGAAGTGGGCAAGAAGGTGACGCAAGTCGAGATCTCCCGAAACCGGGTCCCCCAGTAAGTTCTTGCTGTAACAGATTTGTTGCGTGTCGCTCCGCTATAACCGGAATTCATCCAAATGTGTCGATCAGAAATGGGAAAAGGGTTGACACCTGGACGCTTTTGGACTACTTAGAAAGGGTGCTTCTAGCTACGCGTGGGCAGGGAGTTTTCATGGGCGGCAACCTTAACCGGTAAAGGGGAGAAGGGAGGATGTCAATGCGCGAAATCATGGTTGGTGAGTCGTTGGTGGGTGATGGCAACGAGGTGGCCCACATCGACCTGATGATCGGCCCGAAGAATGGCCCGGTCGGTGCGGCGTTCGCAAGTCGTCTCGCGGAGCAGACCGCAGGCCACAATGGCCTGTTGGCGGTCCTGGCGCCGAATGTCCCGGCGAAGCCCTCGACGGTTATGTTCAATAAGGTCACGATCAAAGGGGCGACCCAGGCGGTTCAGATGTTCGGTCCTGCCCAGGCGGCGGTGGCGAAAGCAGTGGTGGACAGCGTATCTGAAGGGGTGATCCCAAAAAAGGATGCAGAAGACCTGGTGGTGGTTGTCGGGGTCTTCATCCATTGGGAGGCCACGGACAATAAGAAGATCTACGACTTCAACTACCGGGCGACGAAAGAGTCGATCCAAAGGGCGTTGACGGAGAAGCCTTCCATGGATGAAATCCTGGCGCAGAAGGATAAGGCCAAACATCCCTTCGCCTAGTGCCGTTCCAACTTGTTGCGGCTAATGCCGTTCCAACTCGTCTCGGCTAACCGCCAACAGATGTTCTCTTGCCCAAATAGTTGGAACGGCACTAACTGTCGACAGGTGTCGTGCTAAGAACTATCGCTTTCCCCAGTGCCGTTCCAACTTGTTCGGATAAACGACGAGGTCTTGCGACGGCCGATCCAGATGCCTGCGGGTCATTGTGATGTTAGGCAGGTCAGGTTGGAACGGCACGAGCCTTGCCATTTAGGCGTAAATAGTTGGAACGGCACTAGTTGGATCAACAGAGGCAGGGTCGGGTATATCCAAGGAGCTGGTGGGCGGGGTCCGAGGGATCGAGGCGTGGCAAGCCAAAGGCTAGATCCCTTTCTGACCCATCAGCTCCTTTGAGCTTTCTCACTTGCCCACTGCGAGCCCGGGCCGAGCATTCGGCCTACTTCAGCTCTCTTCCTGCTTGGGGAGTCGGCGGTGCCGAGGGTGGGCGGTTCGCTCTTCAGAATATACGGTCACCCGTCCCCACAGGATCGATGACCTTCGTGAGGGCCTATGGCAACGGAGCGAAAACACCTACTCTATTTCTTGACCACTGAGCAGCACCCCAGTCCATTCGACATCAACATGGCGTATGATGCGGGCTTTCACGCCGTGATTCCGTATGGCGGTGTGACTGAGGAGATAGCGGCGCTCCTGGTTCAGGACATCATCTTCTCCAGGGGCCCGAAGGGGGCCAAGTTCTCGGCGATCTTCATCGGCGGCAACGATGAGGATCTCGCTGAGCGGATTCGAGAGACGGCCGTCAAAAACATGTTCCCGCCATTCCAGTGCTCGATGATGATCGATCCTAAAGGGGCCTACACCACCGCCGTGGCCCTTGTCGCCAAAGTGGACAAGGCGTTGGGCGGGCTCAAGGGCAAGAAGGTGGCGATCCCGGGAGGGACGGGACCGGTCGGGAGAGTCGCGGCCACCCTGTGCGCGAAGCTGGGCAGTGAAGTGATCATCGGTTCCCGGCGATTGGCCGAAGTAGAAAAATTGGGGCAGCAACTTTCAGAACGCACAGGTGGAAACGTCAGGGGCGTGCTTATGGCGACGGACGAGGGGAAAATCCCACACCTTCGCGACGTGAATCTGATTCTTACGACTGGCAAGGCGGGGATCGAGATGATCTCTGAGACAGTCCTGAAAACGCTTCGGCCCGGTACCTTTGTGGCCGATGTGAATGCCGTGCCTCCCACGGGCATTCATGCCCTCTCGGTAGACGATGACATGAAGGTGATCGCCCCCGGCATTAGGGGAATCGGGGCGCTTGCTATCGGCGTGTTGAAGTACGATGTTGAGATGGAGATGCTCGAAACGATTCGAACCTCCGAGAAGTTTACTGTCCTTGATGAGAATGCCGCCCTGGAGATCGCCAGAAGGCGGCTCTCCGCGTAGCATGGACGCGCTAGAACCGATGCTATAATCCGTTTGAAGATAGGAGTTCCCTTCACGTGTCTGAAAGACGCTTCACCCTGATCACAGGGCGGACGACGAAGCAAGGACGATCGGTCCACCTCGGCAAGGGGGCCAGGGAGTTTCTGGATGAGATCTCAACCTTGCAGATGAACCCCAAGGATATCGAGGTCCTGGGGCTCCAGGAGGGGGATCAGGTCCGGTTATCGACGCGCGACGGTTCGGCGGTGGTCAAGTGTAAGAAAGGGGACATCCCCCAGGGTCTCGTCTTCATTGCCTATGGGGGATTTGTCAATGCCCTTGTCGGCTCGGATACCCAGGCGACCGGGATGCCGAATACGAAAGGGATCGAGGTGGAGGTTGAGCGCCATGGCTGAGAGCGTTGGTGTGAAAGAGGTAAAGGTCATCGAAGGCGTCACCTGCCCGTTCTGCGGCGTCACCTGCGACGACCTTGTCGTTCACGTCGAGAACGGCAAGATCAAGGAGGTCAAGAACGCCTGCGTCCTGGGTAAGGACACGTTCATGCATCACCTGGAGGGCTGGGCGACGCCGAGGATTCAAGGGAAACCGGCGACCATCGATCAGTGCATCGATGCGGCCGCAGAGATCCTCGCCAAGGCCAAGTACCCCCTCATTTATGGGCTCGACTCGACTGAACTCCAGGCCCAGCGAAAGTCAATCGAGCTGGCCGACTTGATCGGCGCGAATATCGACCACACCTCCTCCGTCTGTCACGCGCCGAGCCTGCAGGCGGTCCAGACGGTCGGCATCTCCTCCTGCACCGTGGGGGAGGTGAAGAACCGGGCAGATCTGGTCATCTTCTGGGGGTGTAACCCAGCGGAGGCGCACCCCAGGCATCCCAGCCGTTACTCTGTGACCGCCAAAGGGCTGTTCACCCCGAAGGGAAAGAAAGATCGGATGGTCATTCATGTGGACGTCAGGCCGACGCCCACTGCCCGAATGGCCGACGCCTTCATCCAGATCAAGCCGAACTCCGACTATGAGATCTTCTCGGCCCTCAGGGCCCTGCTCAAGGGCCACGAGCTCGACCAAGCCGAGGTGGGAGGGGTGGCGATCGACGAGTGGAAGACGCTTCTCGAAAAGATGAAGAGCAGCAAGTTCGGGATACTGTATTGGGGGATGGGTCTCACCATGACCCGCGGCAAGTATCTGAATATCGTCGCGCTCCTGACGCTCACCCAGGAGCTGAACAGGTTCACGAAGTTCCAGGCTGCGCCGATGAGGGGCCATGGCAACGTGGTGGGCATGGCCCAGGTCCTGACGTGGCAGACAGGCTTTCCATTCGCCGTCAATATGAGCCGCGGCTATCCGCGCTTCAACCCGGGGGAGTACTCGGTGGCGGACCTCTTGGCCCATGGAGAGGTCGATGCCGCGCTGATCCTTGCGGCCGACGCCATCGGCAACTTTCCCGCGAAGATGGCGGAGCATCTGCGATCGATCCCGATGATCGCCGTCGATCCGAAAGAGAGCGAGACGACCAAGGTGGCCACCGTGGTGATCCCCACAGCGCAGGCCGGGATCGCCGCCGGCGGGATGGCCTACCGGATGGACCATATCCCGCTGGTCATGAAGAAGGTGGTTGACTCGCCCTATCCGTCGGATCGGGAGGTCCTGGAGCGGATCATCGCGAAGGTCGTGGCGATGAAGAACGGCGGCAACGGCGCTCCAGTGCGAGCCGGCGGGGCCAGAGGCTAGGTCCGATGGGACGTTCTCTTAAGATCGTGGGCGGCGAGGTCTACGATCCGGCCAACGGGGTCAATGGGGCCGTCAGAGAGATCTGCGTCCAGGACGGCAAGATCGTCGAGTCCTGCACTGGCGCCGCCGAGATCATCGAGGCGAGGAACCTGGTGGTGATGCCGGGCGGTGTCGATATCCATACCCATATTGCCAGCCCTGCCGTTAACGCAGCCCGTGGCTTCAGGCCGGAAGACCACCGACACGGGCTGATGAGCAAGAGGCCCGGCATCAGGTCCGGCGTCGGCTTTACGGTCCCCTCCACCTTCGCGACCGGCTATCTCTACACGAAGATGGGCTACACCACAGTGATGGAGGCGGCCAATGCCCCGATCGGTGTCCGCCACACCCATGAGGAATTGATCGATATCCCGATCCTGGACAAAGGAATCTATGTCCTCATGGGGAACAACGAGTTCATCTTGAAATACCTCAAGGCGGGCGAGATGGAGAAGGTCAAGCGGTACGTTGCCTGGCTCATCCGGTCACTCAAGGGGTACGGCATCAAGCTGGTCAACCCGGGCGGCGTAGAGCAGTGGAAGTATGGGAAAGATGTTGAGAGTCTGGATGACAAGGTCTACTACTTCGACGTCACACCGCGCCAGATCCTGAAGGCGCTCTCCTGGGCCAACGAAAGCCTCGGCTTGCCGCATCCGATCCACCTGCACGCCAACCGCCTGGGGATTCCCAATAACTACCTGACCACGCTGGAGACGATGCACGCCCTGGACGGCTCCAGGCTTCATATGGCTCACATCCAGTTCCATAGCTACGGTGGGGAGAACTGGGGTGGCTTTTGTTCTAAGGCTGTTGAGATTGCCGAGTACATCAATGCCCATCCCAACGTCACGACGGACATCGGCCAGGTCGTCTTCGGCGACGCCACCACCATCACGGCTGACGGTCCATGGCAGTACCGGCTCTACAAGCTGAGCAAGAACAAATGGTACAACCAGGACATAGAGGTGGAGACGGGATGCGGGATCGTCCCCTACGTCTATCGAGAGAAGAATTATGTCAACGCCATCCAGTGGGCCATTGGCCTGGAGCTGTTCCTCCTGATCCGCGATCCCTGGCGGGTGTTCCTGTCCACCGACCATCCCAACGGCGGCCCCTTCATCTTCTATCCGTGGATCATCAAGCTGCTTATGGACAAGACGTTTCGTGCCGAGATGCTCAAGCGCGTCCACAAGCGGGTGCTGTCGGACACCACCCTGCCCAAGCTCGATCGCGAGTACACCCTCTCCGAGATCGCCATCATTTCCCGAGCCGGCCCGGCCAGGGCGCTTGGGCTTCAGCACAAAGGGCATCTGGGGATCGGGGCGGATGCCGACATCGCCATCTACCCGAAGGATGACGATCGGGAGCAAATGTTCGAGCACCCCGTCTGTGTCATCAAGGACGGGGAGACGGTCCTGCAAGAAGGCGAGATCGTTGGTTCCCGGGACGGGAAGACCCTGTTCGTGATTCCTCCTGAGGTGGGCGAGATGGACCCCGAGTTCAAGACAGAATTCGAAAACTACTACACCATCGAGTACGAGAACTTCCCGATTGACGTCGAGGACATCCCCAACCCCGAGGCGATTCCCGCAGGAGCCGCTCGCTAATCCCCCTCACCTTTCCTCTCCCCCCACGTGGGGGAGAGGGCGAGAGTGGGGGGTCATTGTCGACCTGACGGAGCCTTCATGGAGATCAACGGCGTCCCTATCGATCAGACGTATGCCGAGGCGTTCACCATGTACGCCAGCCGGGTGCTGATCACCGCCATCAACCTGCGGTGGGCCATGGAGGCGGCCAGGAGCATGGCGGGCTTCGGCACCTCGGTTATCGGCTGCGGGTGCGAGGTCGGCATCGAGGGCACTGAGCCCCAGGAGACCCCGGACGATCGCCCAGGCGTACGCGTCCTGCTGTTCGCCCCGTCGAAGAAGGCCGTTCAGGAGCACCTGATAAAGCGGATCGGCCAAAGCGTGATGACCTCTCCTACGTCGGCCTGTTACAACGACCTGGAGGCAGAGGACCGCCTTTCCGTCGGGGGGAAGCTCCGATTTTTCGGGGATGGATTCCAGATCAGCAAGCGTCTGGAACCGCCGATCATCGGGAACGGGAGCCGCCCCAGACGCTTCTGGCGGATCCCGGTCATGGATGGAGAGTTTGTGGTGGAGGATCGCTTCGGCGTGCACAAGGGGGTGGCCGGGGGAAATTTCCTCCTGCTAGGAAAGGAGCTGCCGGGCGCGTTGGAAGCGGCGGAGCGCGCGATCGAGGCGATGCGGAAGGTCAAGGGCGTGATCATGCCGTTTCCGGGCGGCATCGTCCGAAGCGGGAGCAAGGTTGGTTCGCGCTACAAATTCCTCAACGCCTCGACGAACACCGCTTTTTGCCCCTCCCTGAGGCGGCAGGCGCAAAGCGAACTGCCAGAGGGGGTGGGGGCGGTTTTGGAGATCGTGATCGACGGCCTGACCCCGGAGGCGGTGGCCGAGGCGATGCGCGTAGGGGTCCGGGCCGCCTGCGGTCCTGGCGTTGTGAAGATTTCCGCCGGCAATTACGGCGGCAAGCTCGGGAAGCACCAGTTTCACCTCCATCAACTCCTCTCAAGCTAATCAGCTATCAGCAATCAGCCATAAGCTTTATGCTGAGCGCTGAAAGCTGACGGCTGAAAGCTATCCATGCCACCTGTCATCCTTCGTGTGAAAGAGGCGCCGACCGGCGTTCCGCTCGAGGCCGAGTCGATCTCGCCTGACCTCTTCGCTGACCGGAGTCGGGAGGAAATCGAAGCCCTTCCGGTGGCCCTGGGGAACGAGTCACACCGGCTTGGCGATTTCTTCCAGGTCGAGGGGGAGCGGTCCGATCAGATTGAGGTGGATGGTTCGATTCCTCGGGTCAAGTGGGTCGGCTCCGGAATGACTCGGGGCCGGGTCGTCATCCACGGGGACGTCGGGATGCACGCGGGATCGTACATGCGCGGCGGCGAGATTCTTATCGAAGGGAATGCGGCCGACTTCCTCGGCGTCGAGATGGAGGCCGGACTCATCCGGGTCAGGGGGAATGCGGGACATCGGGCTGGCGCCGCCTACCGGGGAAGCAAGTTCGGCATGCGGGGTGGGATCATTCTGATCGAGGGGGACGTCGGACACGAGGTTGGCGCGTATATGCGCCGTGGTCTCGTCGTGATCAAGGGGAACGCTGAGGACTTCCTCGGCGCCCGAATGGCGGCCGGGACGATTTGTCTCTTCGGCCGGGCTGGCCTGAGAACGGGAGGCGGAATGCAGAAGGGGATGATCGTCTGCATGCACCCCGTCGAACTGCTCCCGACCTTCGCCTACGACTGCATCTACGCGCCGATCTTCCTCCGCATCCTGTTCAAAGGGCTGAAGCGTCTCGGCGTGCAGCCCACGCCCCAACAGGCAAATGGCCTCTATCGGCGGTACCATGGAGACCTGGCTGAGATCGGGAAGGGCGAGATCCTGATCCCGGCCTGAGGACCAAACAGTCATGTCTATCAGCATGAATCGACGGGCGCATGAGACCCTGGACAGGATGGTGGATCAGGCGGTGGCGCTCGGGCTCTCAGCCTCGAGGTTGGCGAACGGGGCTAGGGTGGTCGATCTCGGGGTGAAGGTGCAGGGAGGCCTCCTGGCGGGGAAGGGGCTCGCGGAGATCTGCCTTGGCGGGCTTGGCGAAGTCGCGTTCCTGCCGCTTGGCTATGGAGACTTCACGCTTCCAGGTATTGGCGTGACGATCGACGGCCCGCTGCTGGCGTGCCTCGGCTCTCAGTACGCCGGTTGGAAAATTCAGCGCGGGAAGTTCTTTGCGATGGGCTCCGGACCGGCCAGGGCGTTGGCGAGGACTGAAGAGTTATATGCGAGGATCGGCGTGAAGGATGAGGCCGACGCGGCGGTCTTGGTTCTGGAGAGCGGCCGTCTGCCGAACGAAGAGGTCGCTGACTATGTGGCCGAGAAATGCGGCGTGAAGCCGCAGCGCGTTTCGCTGGCGGTCGCCGCCACGCGGAGCCTGGCCGGAGGGGTCCAGATCGCCGCCCGCTCCGTGGAGACGGCCATGCACAAGCTCCTGGAGCTGGGATTCGATGTGGCCAAGGTGGTCAGCGGCTTCGGGACCTGTCCCATCGCCACCCCGGCCGCCGACGACCTGGCCGCCATCGGGCGGACGAATGATTGTGTCCTGTACGGGAGCGAGGTCTTCTTGACGGTGTCGGCGACCGATGCCGAGATCGAACCGCTGATCGAGAAGGTCCCTGCTTCATCCTCGCGTGACTATGGCCAGCTATTCGGCGAGCTGTTCAAGCGCTATGATGGCGACTTCTACAAGATCGATCCGCTCCTCTTCAGTCCGGCGAAGGTCGCCATCACCAATGCGGCCAGCGGCCGGACCTTCCGAGCCGGGCGGTTTGATGCAGCGCTGCTTCGGACCTCCCTCTTCGGCTAGCTACCTGCCGTTGCTGTCCCCGATGTTTCTTGCGGCTGAACTCCATCCTGGCTTGAAGAGGAAGCGTTCAGCCTTCAGCAATCAGCGGTCAGTAAGACACGGAAAAGACCCTGCGATAGAACAAAACATCTGCGTCGGGAGCCGGGACGGTTTCTCGTAACCCATCATGTTAGCTGAAAGCTGACAGCTGATACCTGAGAGCCTACCATGAAGATTGGGATCCTCGCTGATAGGCAAGGATGGCACGTCGAGGCCTTGGCAAAGGCGCTGGCTCGCCGCGGGTCCGAGGCCGACTTCTTTCCCATCACGCGCCTCTCGACCCGAGCCCCGGGCCATCCACTTGCCAGCGTCATCGGACGACCGCTTGACACCTACGACGCCCTGCTGGTCCGGACCATCCCGGAAGGGTCCCTTGAGCAGATTATCTTCAGGATGGACGTGCTCCACCGACTGGAGGCAGCCGGGGTGCGCATCATGAATCGGCCCGCGACGATCGAACGGACGGTGGACAAATACTACACGTCCAGCTTGCTGGCCTCCGGCGGATTTCCGACCCCGCGGACGGTGGTGGCCGAGGGGTTCGACGAGGCGATGGAGGCGTTTCGCGAGTTCGGTGACATCGTTGTGAAGCCGCTCTTCGGCGCCGGTGGCCGTGGAATGGTGCGGATCAGTGATGCCGAGATCGCCTACCGAACCTTTCGGGCGCTGGCCCTGACGCGAAATATTTTCTATATCCAGGAATTTGTCCCGCACGGTGATTACGATCTCAGGGGCCTTGTCGTAGGGGACCGGGTGGTTGCGGCCATGCGGCGCCGATCGGCGGGTTGGCGCCACAACGTCTCCCAGGGCGCGCGGCCGGAGGCGTGTCTGTTGGATGAGGAGGCGATCGGCCTGTGTCTCGGGGTGAGTAAGCTCCTCGGGACCGATTATGCCGGCATCGATCTGCTGAGGGCCGGCGACGTCTGGACCGTGGTGGAGGTCAACAGCATACCGGGCTGGTCCGGCCTCCAGCGGACCACCGAGATCGACATTGCGGCCGAGATCGCGGACCACCTGCTGACTCAACTTCAACCCTAGCTCCCCTCACCCAGGCCCTCTCCCCATCCTGGGGAGAGGGGGCTACAAAAAGGAACTCCTCTCCCCCGGTGGGGGAGAGGATGAAGGTGAGGGGGTGATCCCCTTTATTCGCTAGAATGATGGTATCTTCCGAACACATCGCGCTCGCCGCAGAAATCGCTTGCCTGCTCGAAGTCAGCGCCCCCAAGCCGGGCAACGTCACGCGCTTCGCCGATTTTTCCGACACGCGGTACATCGATTTCCTGGCAAGCGCGGCCATCCTGGGTCTGGTCTTGCGAAAGGCCGAGAGGGCGACGACGGGCTCGTTGATTCTTGAGGCGGTCCGGGAAACAGCTCGCATCGTTGGCCAAAACACCAACCTTGGCATAGCCCTGCTCTTCGCGCCGCTCGCAAAGGCAGTTCTACTGGGTGGGCGCCGACCCTTGCGATCTCGCCTGAGCGCTGTCTTGGATTCCCTGACCCCAACTGATGGCCGGAAGATCTACGAGGCGATTCGCCTCGCAGCGCCAGGCGGGCTTGGGGAGGCGGCCCAGTTCGATGTCCGGGAGACACATGGCAGGGTCCCGCTGCTCCCGGCGATGCGCTCGGCAATGGAGCGGGATTCGATTGCCAGCGAGTACGCCACGGACTTTGAGATCACATTCACCATCGGCGCTCCGGCGCTCACGAGGTTTGTCAAGGAATCGAGCGATCCTGAAGCCTCGATCATCCAGACATATCTCACGCTCCTGTCCCGGATTCCGGATTCTCTCATCGCGCGCAAATGCGGAGGGCAAGAGGCGAGAAAGGTCTCAAGCCAGGCGGGACAGATCCTTGGGCTTGGGGGGGCCTTTACTCAGGCGGGGCGCCGGAGGCTCGCGCGCTGGGACCGCGCGCTTCGCAAGGGGGGCAACCGATTGAACCCAGGTACGACAGCGGATCTCACCGCTGCGGCCCTCTTCGTGGTGATGTTGGAGCGGGGCATCGAATTCACGTTGGGAAGGTAAGCAAGGTTAGCGAGAAACGCAGGTTTTTAGACATGTTGGCGAAGGCCGCTTGACAGTAAATGTTCGCTTGTGAGGAGAAACGCAGGACTCCGCCATTGTCTCGCACGAACTCACTTGAGCCGATTGAACTCCTCTTCGGTAATTTCAAGTTGTCGCAGGATCTCATGGAAGAGCCAGCCGCCAATTTCCGCATCCCCGTGCACAGGAATGGTTGTTGCGCGTCCATCTGGATGTTTCCAGCGCGCGTGACCTCCCTTCTGGCGTGCCTTCGCGAAGCCAAGTTGCTGAGCTACGCGCTGGAGTTCGCGCGCTCTAGTGGGCATCCACCACTACAACCTTCACGTCTGGAGGCAGAGGCCTTCCTTCCTCCTTGTATTCCTCTTTAATCATATCGAAGACATTTACAAGCTCAGCACGCGCCTCGTCTAGTGTCCGGCCCCATGCATAGCAGCCTTCCATGGCTGGAACGTACGCGACGTACGTCCCATTATCATCGGGACGGATGACGATCGTGTAATCTTCTAATAATCGGGACATCGCGATTCTCTCCTGTCCACGGTCCCTCTCTTGTAACGGGCAAGCGCTCAACAAAAGCTAGGACCGTTCTGTGCTCTGCCCTCAGAGTAGGCCCCAGGTTGTTCTTAGCATAACAGGGTTACAAGTGTGGGGTCAAGGAAGGACAGGTGCCCAGGAACAGAGATAGCAATTGTCTTTGCGAGCGAAGCGAAGCAATCTCGCAATCTTGCATTGGGATTGCCACGCACCCTTCGACCGGGCTCAGGACAGGCCCTTTGGGTGCTCGCAATGACAGATAGAGTAATGGCCTAGAGTGTCTATCTCTGTTCTTGGGAGGTGCGAATCTCGGCTCCGCGGTTATCGGCTCTCGCCCGAAAGATGGTCGCCTCACCCCTGCCCGATGAGGTGTTTCTCACCTCGTGCTCCATGGTGTCGGCCACCTTCTCGCTGGTGGCCATCCCGTAGACCGTTGGGCCCCAGGAGCTCTGTCCCACCCCTAACGCGCCGCCGCGGACCATCGCCCTGGCAATCCTCGCCCCCAGGGGACTGGCAAAGGTCCCTAACTGGACAGGTCGGAACCACCTTCCAACGATCCGCTGAATGGTCGTGAGGGATTGCCCGAAGGCAGAGGGGTCGCGCTCCACGAGGGCCGGGAGCATCTGCATCAGGATGGTTCGGCTGAGCCTTCCCGTCCCGCCGGTGTGGCGGGCTGAGAGACGACGAAACGCGCGACCCTCGGCGTCTCCGGCGAGTCCTCGGCCGACGTTCGGGATCGCCACGACAAAGGTCCAGTCCTCCGGAAAGGGGTGCCGGATGATGACATGGGGGGGGGAGTCCGGCTTGCGGAGGCGGTCCGTGGTGGTTACCTGTTGCCCTCCGTCCAGGATAAAGCCGCCTCGGTCGAAGGCAGCCACGCCGATCCCAGACCGCTTCCCTCTCCCCATCACTGATGCGAGCTCACGGACGCCGGCCTCGATTGAGAAGAGCCGGGCCAGCGCCGTGGCGATGCTCAGCGCGAGCTGCGTCCCCGAGCCCAGCCCCACGTGGGCCGGGATCATCTGTTGGAGAGCGATGTGAACGTTCTCGCGCAGCCGGTAGTGGCTGAGGAACCGGCGCGCGAGCGCCGGCGCGCGGCCGCTCTCGTCCCCCGTCACTGACAGGTGGTGTGCCGGCGTCGCCTCCACGATGACCTTGGGTTCATCGATTGCCAGCCCGATACTGCCGAATCGCCGACCCGATGAGCCGTCCAGGTCGATGAATCCGAAGTGCAGACGAGCAGGAGCCCTGACCATCACCCTCATGGCTGATGTCGCTCGACGTACTCTTGAAGAAATCGCATCGCGCGGCTTTCTTGTTCCCCACCCGTCTTCTTGACGATCTCAGCAAAGCGACGATACTCCTGCAGGATAGGCTCAACGCCCAGGAAGCGCACTCGGGTGGCGAGGATCGCTGCCTCGATGATCGCGTTCCTTGCCCGGTTAAAACCGATGAATTCCCGCAGGATCCCCTTTTTGACCACTCGGCAATGGAAGTTGGCGCGCTCTTGCGTGGTGTCGGCCTCCTTCACGGAACACTCGTAATATGAGCACGCGTCTTTAAGAATGAGTCCTCGAATTGTGTCGGCCGGGAGGGCAGGGAATTGGGGGTTGGAGATGGCGCTTTCGGCGAACAGGCCGGCGTTATCGGTCAGATTGACGACCACGGCTCTGGTCGCCAGGAGATTCCGGTAGGTGGCCGATTCTTTATATGGTCGGATGAGGATCTCCCCATCTCCGATGGTGACTCCCATCGGCGCGAAATTCGCCCTCCCTTCCTCATTGAGAGTTATGACGATCGTCTCGGTGATCATGGCGCTGTCTATCACTCTTCGTCCTGGCCCGTGTTTCTCCCATCAACACACCAGATCAATCCATCGCCCGGTCTGGACGAAATCGCGATCCTTGGGTGGCCTCATCGGTAAATCCAGTCAAGCACTCTGTCTCTCACGTCGCGGAGGCCAAGGTGGGTGACGATCGCGCCATGTCGTCCGCCGGCGATCCCGTCGGCCAGCATGGCCGCACCGATTGCCGCCTCGAACCCCTTGTCCTCTTGGGGCGCTGCGTCGATCTGAAAGCGTCGCCCAAGGCGGTCACCGACCTCCCGTTTCCGCCGCCCGGCCACGAGGATCGTCTTGAGGCCGTGGAAGGATAGGAACATCAAGAGATCCTTCTCCAGCTCCTCCCAAAACGCGGCATGCCCGTGGTCGCCGAAGCGCGCCTCGACATCCCGCGCCCCGCCATGGTAGATCGACTCTTTGGTGTCCCAATCGTACAGGTAGGCAAGCTCTCCATCGATGCTTCCGCGACACTCCGGACCGATTCCCCCGGCAGTCCCTCCCAGGCCATCCACGATCCTCCCTCCTCGAATCGCCACGATGGCCCTGAAAGCGAGGCCCACCTCAAGCACTACGAAATCGAGGGATTCGAGACGCGCGCCTCGCTCGTGCAGTTGGCTCACGAAGAATGCAGTCGCGCAGAGCTTGTCGGAGGTCCCCATATCCACCCGATTCACCTTTCGGTGGATCGGCACGCTCGGCAGCAGCTTGATGGCGGGAATGCAGTACGCGTTGAGGCGAGAGGCCCGGAGACCCGTGAGGAATCGAGAGAGGCCGCGCTCACTTGGGGCGTCCCGGCGGAGTGCGATCTCGAACAGATCGCGATCATCCAGTTCCTGGACCCGTTTGAGCGGGATGCCGAAGCCGGACGGCAGGACGATCGGGAGCGCAGGGTGCAAGCGGTCCACCTCGGCGATGAAATCACGCACGTCGTCTGCTACACCAAAGCTGCGTAGTTCAGGAGAATGACCCTCGACCAGGAGGGCAGTCTTCCAGGAGCCGGTGCCGTAGTCAATCCCCAGGGAGGCCATGTTCGAGATACCCCCATTTCAGCTCCTCCTCCTGGAGGTACTTCTTTCCGAGCAACATCGCGAGCTTGGCCTTCATCAATTCCCGGCCCAGATAAAAGGCATGGCCGATCGGTTCCGGACCGAGCTGCTCCTTGATCTGGGTGAAGATCCGCTGGATGTCGGTCTCCTTGATGAAGAGATCGTTATTGAAGACGTAGATGGCCGTGCGGTCGGCGAAGATCCGAAAGTTTCGGTCAGGGATCATCCGGTGCATCTCGCGCAGCTCCTCTTCCGGCGGGCAATCGACCTTGCGGTCCTTGATCGTGAGCAGCCCATCGTCGATATCCTTGGGCAGCACTCCCCGACGCCTGGCGTAGTGCATCAGCCGGCGAGCGAGATCCAGCTCTCGGACCGATCCCCTGGCCCACGAGGCGACCTCGGTGGTGAGGACATAGCGGACCTCCAACTCGGACATCACCCCCGCCAAGAGGGCGTTCATACCGGTGCTATCCGCATCGGTCAGTTCGGTCACGTTCCCGACCCCCATCAGGATCTCCGCCTGAGGATATCGACGCCGGGCCTCGCTGTACCGCCACAGCGAGTCGGCAAATCCGAAGGTGATCGGCGCCAGGATCGGGTCGATCAGATAGCGCGTCACGCCCAGCCGCTCCACGGCCTCGATGTTGGCGGCCAGGGAGTCTAGCCCCTTCCCGAAATCGGGGATGATCACGGGGGTGCAAGACAGATCGGAAGCCAGATGCAGGTTCTGGGAATTCAGACTCAGCAGATACTCGGCTCCGGCCTTGTCTCCGGCGTGGATCTCTCGAATATCGAAGGTGTCAAGACTGACGCGAAACCCTTCCGACTTCAGCGCCGATACGATCTCACCGACGTTCTGCGCAGGCTGGCCCGGAGTGCACCCAACGTCGATCACATCCGCGCCGCAGTGGGCATAATAGCGGGCCCTCCGAATGATCTCCTCCATCGGCAGTGTGGGGGCATCGTTGATCTCGGCCAGGATGGTCAAGTCGTGCTCGCCATACCCTTCCCGCTTCTTCTCGACGCCGAAATAGTAAGGGAGGTCGCGCAGGTCCTTGGGTCCCTTCTCGACCCTGGCGCCAAGGGATTGTTCGAGCGTTTCAGGTTCAACGCGGCACAGCCCCGGGATCATGACCAGATCGCATTGGGGGGAAGGGAGAGAACGGAGGAGGAACGGCGTGGTCATTAGAGCGGCGACCGTGATCTTGAGAACGGCCACCTCGTATTCGAATTCGGTCTCCATTCCAGCAAGCGTCTCTCGTAAGGCCCGTTCCGCAAGCTTGCCGGTCACGAAGAGAATCTTCATGGGCCCCCTACCGGGTTCTCAGACCCAGAGGCCGCCGTGCACGTGGAGGACCGCGCCCGTCACGTACTGCGCGTGCTCTGACGCCAGGAACAAGACCGCCTCGGCCACGTCATTAGGACTGCCGAGCCGCCCCAGCGGGACCATCCGGGCCCAGGCCTCCTTGTGTTCGTCCCGATAGTCACGATAGGCCTCGGTCTCGATGAAGCCGGGACTGACGGCGTTGACCCTGATGTTGAATCGCCCCTCAGATCGGGCGAGCGTTCGGGTCAGCATGATCACACCGGATTTGGCGGTGTAATAGGCCGGGGCTTCAAAGACTCCGACGGGCGAGTGCTCGACATTCAGGGCGCCGATGTTAATGATGTTTCCCGATCGCCGGTCTCGCATGACTCGCAGCGCAGCCCTGGTGCAGTAGAACACGCTGCTCAGGTTACTATCCAGGATCGATCGCCAGTCCTCATCTGACGTCTTGACCAGCGGCCGAATCAGGAAGGGACCAACGTTGTTGACCAGGATGTCGAGCCGGCCGAAGCAGGCGACCGCCGCCTCGATCAGACGCGATGCGTCATCGGACACGGCAACGTCGGCTTTGATTGCCACAGCTTTTCCGGGAAGGCCGTCGAAGTCGCGCAGGGCCGACTGCGCTGCCTGGTCGTCTGACCGATAGTTTAAAACGACATCGCACCCATCCCGTGCGAGGCGACGTCCGATCGCCTTGCCGATCCCTTTCGTGCTGCCGGTGATCACCGCCACCCGCTGCTCTTTCACTCGACGATCTCCCAGCGGCGGCTCTCATCTTAGCTAGCTGGATGGACGTAACGTGGTGAAGAGTCACTGGAGCCGCCCAGAATGGCCGTATCTTATGCTCTCACCATCAAAACTTCAAGACGAATCCACCCCTCATAATGGACGCCGGCGCCCGATAGGCCTTGAGAATTGCTTGACTTATATTCGCCCGGATGTAGAATGAGCCCTGCAAACGGGCGGGCGGTTAGCTCAGTCGGTAGAGCGCCGTCTTCACACGGCGGAGGTCGCTGGTTCGATCCCAGTACCGCCCACCATCTATTTGTCGCAGCCATGGCAGGATATGGCAGAAAAGAGATTCAGGAGATGTCGGTGAACACTGGAAGGGCCTTGCCCATTCTACTGCCACTTCTCCTCGCAGGACCTGCTTTTGCCGATTCCACTAGTCTTCCGGACTACCAACGGGCAGAAAAGAAAGAGTTCAAATGGGCCTGCGACGCGGATGAGACGCGGATTGAGACCGATCTCTACCGCGCCGATACGTATTATGTCGCGGTCTCAGGTACCGAAAAAAGCCCGACCTTTATGAGTGTGTACTATGTTGCCGAAGGCAGGGCGCAATTTCTGGTGAAACCGAAAGGCTCCCCTGACCCTGTGGAACTTCCGAGGGAAGTATGGCAAGAAAAAATAAAATCGGACATGAGCCCGAACTACTTCAAGCGGATTCGAAATATGGAAAATGATTGCATCTGTCTGATCGGATGTGACTGATGCCCTCCATGCGGAGAGCTGATCGCTCTTCTGCGGTATGATCCTCCATGTGAATAGAGATCCTGCGAGATGCCACTCGGAGTTGTACCGGCTGTCCTCTAGAGGACACTCACGGTAAGGGGGGTTCATGGTAGCCACGGGATCGGGGGTGCTGACGGAAAGGGTGCGGGAGATAGGGGGCCGGGTGCTGACCGGCGGGGCGATCACCTTCGAGGAGGCGGTCGAGCTGTTCGAGCGGTCCGACTACGATGTCCACGAGCTGTTCCATGTCGCCAACCGTCTCAGGTTGAATCAGTTTGGCAACCGGATTCATCTTTGCAGCATCGTCAACGCCAAAAGCGGGAACTGCCCGGAGGATTGCGGGTTCTGCAGCCAGTCGGCCCGCCACGCCACCGAGATCCAGAAGTACGGCCTGATGTCAACCGAGGAGATGGTGAAGGCGGCCAGGAAGGCCGGCGAGCAGGGCGCCTTTGCCCTTGGCGTGGTGACAGCGGTGCGGGGCTACTCGGCCTCCTCCAAGGATTTTCAGAATCTGGTCGAGGGGATCCGGGCCATCGTACAGGACGGGCGGGTGGAGGGGCATGCCTCCCTCGGGATCATGGGCCATGAAGAGTTTCGGCAACTGAAGGCAGCGGGCCTCACGGAGTTCAATCACAACCTGGAGACCGGCCGCTCCTACTTTCCCAAGGTCTGCACCACTCATACCTACGACGAAAGGGTCAACACCATCAAGGCCGCCAAGGCCATCGGGATCAGGGTGTGCAGCGGTGGGATCATCGGGATGGGTGAGGAGCCCACTCACCGCGCCGAGCTGGCGTTCGCCCTGAAAGAGCTGGATGTGGACGAGGTGCCCCTGAACTTCCTGGTCTCCGTCGATGGGACCCGGCAGGAAAACGTGTCCCCATTGCCGCCGATCGAGATGCTGAAGGCGATCGCCCTCTTTCGGTGGATCCTTCCGACCAAGAACATCTTCATCTGCGCCGGTCGGCAGCACCTGGGCGAGCTCCAGTCGATGATCTTCTTTGCCGGCGCCAGCGGCGCCATGGTCGGTGACTTCCTCACGACGAAGAACCGAAGTGTCAGCGATGACCTAAAGATGTTCCGCGATCTGGGGCTCGACTTCGATGGGCCCCTCTCCGCTGCTTCGACCCCTCAGCACGGCTCGGGACAGGCCACGCTCACCATCGCCTCCGCGCACTGACCCTCGCAATGGCCTCCCGCAGCCATCGGCTCCGGCAGGACGACAAACGATACGTCTGGCACCCGTTCACCCAGATGCAGGACTGGCTGCGGGAGCGCCACCCGATCATCGAGCGTGGTGAGGGGAGCAGTCTTATCGATGTTGACGGGCGGCGCTACCTCGACGGCGTTTCCTCCCTCTGGGTCACCGTCCACGGCCACCGGAAGCCTGCGATCGATCGAGCCATCCGCGCCCAACTCGCCAAGATCGCCCACACCACCTTCCTCGGCCTCTCCCACCCTCTAGCGATCGAGCTGGCCAAGGCGCTCGTCCGGATCGCGCCGGACGGGCTCGCCAAGGTCTTCTATTCCGATAACGGGGCGACGGCTGTCGAGATCGCCTTGAAGATGGCCTTCCAGTACTGGCAGCAGCAGGGCGGGCGGTGTCTCCGAAAGACCCGGTTCATCGCGCTGGACGAGTCGTATCACGGCGACACGCTGGGCGCGGTCAGCGTCGGCGGGATCGATCTCTTTCACCGGCTCTATCGGCCGCTCCTCTTCCCGACGTGGAGGATTCCGTCCCCGTACCGGTCGCCCTGGGATCGCTCTCGCCGGCCCGATTCGCTGGAACGGCTGGAATCCCTTCTCAGGAGACGCCACGACCAGGTGGCCGGCCTGATCATAGAGCCGTTGGTGCAGGCTGCGGCCGGGATGCTCCCCTCACCGCCGGGCTTCCTGAAGTCGATCCGATCGCTCTGCTCGCAATACAACGTTCTTCTCATCCTGGACGAGGTCGCCACCGGGTTTGGCAGGACCGGGACGATGTTTGCCTGCGAGCAGGAAGGGGTCACGCCGGACCTGCTCTGTCTAGCCAAGGGAATCACCGGCGGCTACCTCCCGCTTGCGGCAACCCTGACGACGCAGGAGATCTTCGACGGCTTCTGCGCCCCCTACGGTGAGAAGAAGACCTTCTTTCACGGTCACACCTACACCGCAAACCCGCTGGCGTGCGCGGCCGCCCTGGCCAATCTCCACTGCTTCGAGCGGGAGCGGACCTTGGATCGGGTCCGGCCAAAGATCGCCCAACTCAGGCGGGAGCTGGAATCACTCCGGTCGCTATCGCACGTGGGCGATATCCGACAAGTCGGATTCATGGTCGGGATCGAGCTGATGCGAGACGCGGCTCGCGGGGAGCCGTACCCATACGAGGCCAAGATCGGGATGCGGACGATCCTGGAGGCAAGGCGGCGGGGATTGATCATCCGGCCGCTCGGGAACGTCATCGTCTTGATGCCGCCCCTCTCGATCTCCAGCAGAGACCTGTCCAGGATGGTCCGGATTGTCGCGGACTCAATCTCGGCGGCGACGGAGTGATGGGCGTTGCCGGACCGACAGGCCTGTTTGTGACCGGGACCGATACCGGTGTCGGCAAGACGCTGATCACTGCCGCACTTGCCGTCGCCCTTCGCGCTCGCGGGATCGACGTCGGCGTCATGAAGCCGATCGAGACAGGCTGCCCCACGCGTGGCGGTCGCCTGCTACCTCTGGATGCGCTGACCCTCAAAGAGGCTTCAGGGTCTCGTGACAGCCTCGACCTGATCAACCCATACCGCTTCCGCGAGCCATTATCGCCGATGATAGCGGCCGAGGTGTCCGGACGGCATATCGATATCGGGAAACTTAGAGAACGCTTCTCCCATCTAGTTGGTCGGCATCCGGCGATCCTGGTCGAGGGGGCGGGCGGGCTGATGGTGCCGATAACGGAAACCTCCTCATTTCTGGATCTTGCCGGCCTCCTGCGGCTTCCCCTCCTCGTGGTGATCGGGTCCAGATTGGGCGCGCTGAACCACGCCAGGCTCACCGTGGAGGCGGCCCTCCACGTCCGCCTGCCGGTAGCCGGGGCAATTCTGAACCATCCAAACAAGGACCGGTCGCTCGCCCAACGAACGAATCTCTCGGCCCTCCGCCGGGTCTTGCCGGTGCCTGTCTTGGCCCAGATTCCCCACCTCATTGCCGGCGAGCGTCAGCCTCTCTGGCGCGATCCGCGCCTCCAGCGCCTGCTGGCCGGCTCTTTGCCGCAGCTCCTGCCGGACCACTTCAAGAGGAGCGAGGAGACATGAACGGGCGACGGCAAGCGATGCTCTTGATCTTCTTGCTCCTGGTGGCGGCCTGCGCCGCCCCTCAGCTACGACCTCGGGCATGGGAGGACCTGTCCGGCGAGACGGGGTTGGCTTCCTGGTACGGGGTGCCGTACCATGGTCGGCGGACCAGCAGCGGCGAGGTCTATGATATGTACCAGGTCTCGGCCGCGCACCGCGAGATACCGCTCGGGAGCTGGGTTGAGGTGACCAATCTCAACAATGGTCGCTCCCTCACCGTCAGGATCAACGATCGCGGACCGTTCATAGAGGGTAGAATCATTGACCTCTCGTATGCCGCGGCCTCCCTACTCGGGGTGACAGGGCCCGGGGTCGTTCCCGTCAGGGTGCGCCTCTCCCACCCCCCACCGGGTGGCCCCGGCCCTGTGCGGTACTCGGTTCAGGTGGCCTCGTTCACCGCAGAGTCGAGCGCCCGGGCGTTCAAAGCAGAGCTAGAGCCGAAGGTCGCCGGCGTCCAGATCGTGAAGGCGCTCGTCGGTGGCGAGACCTACTACCGGGTTCGCGTGGGCAGTTTCGCCTCGCGCACCGAGGCTCAGGGAACGGCAGAGCGCCTCGCCGCACTCGGGTATCGGGTCCTGATCATGGAATCCACCGACCGCCCGTGAGCGGCACTACTCCAAAGGCGCCTTGACGCTTGACTCTTCGTGAAGGGAAGGATAAAATGACTATGGTCAGATAGACATGGTCATAGAATTGGAGGTGCGGGATGAAGACCATAGCGGCCGGGAAGTTCAAGGCACAGTGTTTGGCGTTGTTGGACGAGGTTGCGCGCGAGCATGAAACCATCGTTGTGACAAAGAGAGGTAAACCGGTCGCCAAGATCACTGCGGTGACCGAGGAGAAGGTGGACCTGCGCGAGCGGCTGAAGGGAAGCATCTTGCGCGAAGAGGACATCGTCAGCCCCGTGCCCTTCACGTGGGAAGCCGCCTGATGATCGTCCTGGATACCCACGCCTGGGTATGGTGGGCTACCTCCTCTCCACGTCTGTCGAAGAACGCCGCCAAGGCCATTCACGCGGCGCGCGGGGTCTACGTCAGCGCCATCAGCTGCTGGGAGGTGGCCATGTTGGTGGCGAAAGGACGCTTGATCTTCGATCGAGACGTGGAGCGCTGGTTGGAGCTGGCGTTGAAACTTCCCGGCATCGAACTGGTTCCACTCTCCCTGCGGATCGCGGTCCGTAGTGCCAGTCTGGAAGAGGGGTTCCTCGGAGACCCCGCGGATTGCATCATCGTGGCGACGGCGTTGGAATATGGTTGGGTGATCGTGAGCAAAGATCAGCGAATCCGTAGCTACCCGCATGTGCGGGCGATTTGGTGACTGGAATCGAGTGATTTTGCTTGACAGGGAGGAGCGAAAGAGGTAGCAGATGACAGACATGGCCCTCCGGCCTAGCGCTGAGGCGCGAGTATACCGGGTTGAGGGACCTGACGTAAGAAAGGCTTTGGTGGGAATTGTCGATGAAAGGCCCTTCGGGAAATTGAATTCCCTGGAGGGCTTTTCCTTTTCGCAGGTCCGCTGTTGCGGCACCGCGTCTCAACCAAGAGGTCTGTATGGGTAGTGACCTGGAGCGGCAGCTCGCCGGACTCAAGCAGGGCGACCACCTCTGCCTGATCTACGAGACCGTCGCCGAACAGTGGTCGGCCATCATTCCGTATATGAAGGCTGGCCTCGACCGAGGTGAGTGCTGCGTCTATATCGCTGACGACGCCACCACCGAGCGGGCGGCTCAGGCCCTGGCCGGCGCCGGGGTGGATGTCCCAACGGCCCTCGAGCGGGGCGCACTCGTCCTGTTGACCAAGAAGGACGCCTACGTGCGCGGGGGGCGGTTCGATCCCGAGGCAATGCTCGGGCTCTGGCGCCAGTTGATTGAGCGGGCCCTCGCGAACGGCTTTACGGGGGTTCGGGCCACCGGCGAGATGACCTGGGCGCTGGGGCCGGAGGAGGGTTGCACCCGGCTGATCGAGTACGAGGCCAAGCTGAATGCATTTTTCCCAGGCAGCAACGCACTCGCCGTCTGCCAGTATCACCGACCCCGGTTCGCACCAGCCGTCATTCGCGATGTGCTGCGTACCCATCCATTGGCCGTTCTGGGTGACCAGGTGTGCCCAAACCTGTACTACGAATCGCCCGATCTGGTGCTTGGCCAGCTCTCCGAGGCGGATCGGGTGGACCGGATGATTGCGAACCTGCAGCGGGTGCGGATTGCGGAGGAGACGCTGCGGGAGAGCGAGGATCGCTACCGGGACCTGGTGGAGCACAGCCACGACCTGATCTGTACTCATGACCTGGAGGGCAATATTCTCTCTGTGAACCAGCGGGCTGTAACCGGTATGGGTTATGACCCAAGCAAGCTCCTGATGAAGAATATCAGCGACTTCTTGGCACCCGAGGTCAGAGACAAGTTTCATGCCTACTTGGTCAGAATCCGGTCGGACGGTGCCGCCAGCGGGCTGATGCGGGTTCAGACGAGCGCGGGCGAAAGACGAGTCTGGGAGTACAATAACACCCTGCGCACTGAAGGAGTCGCCGCACCGATCGTGCGGGGCGTGGCGCGCGACATCACCGATCGCATGCGGCTGGAGAAAGAGCTCAAGCGGACCCTGTCGCTGTTGAATGCCACGCTTGAATCCACCGCCGACGGCCTCCTCGTGGTGGATCAAACGGGAACAATCGTGAGCTTCAATCACACATTCGCGGACATGTGGCGCATCCCCGAGAGCATCCTCGCCTCGCGCGACGACAACGCGGCGCTGAACTTCGTCCTCGATCAGCTCGAGGATCATGAGACGTTTCTCAGAAAAGTCCGGGAGCTCTACGACCAACCGGAGACTGAAAGTTTTGATGTCTTGAGATTCAAGGATGGCAGAGTCTTCGAGCGCTACTCGCAGCCGCAGCGGGTCGGCGCGAAGAGCGTGGGACGAGTCTGGAGCTTCCGAGATGTTACCAAGCGCAAGCGCGCGGAGGCAGCACTGCGGGAGAGCGAGGCTCGGTTCAGAAGCGCCTTTGAGGATGCGGCGATCGGCATGGCCCTGGTGGCGACCGACGGCCGGTTCTTGCAGGTCAACCGGTCCCTCTGCGAGATCGTCGGCTACGCCGAGTCGGAGCTGCTCGCCACGAACTTCCAGGCCATCACTCATCCAGATGACCTGGCCCCCGGTCTCAACTATGTCCGCAGAACACTCGCCGGCGAGCTCCACTCCTTCCAGATCGAGAAGCGCTACATCCACAAGCTCGGGCACGTGGTGTGGGCCCTGTTGACCGCCTCGCTATTGCGCGACGCGCACGGGAGCCCCATATACTTTGTCGCCCAGGTTCAAGATGTCACCGACAGCAAGCAGGCGGAGCAATCCCTTGAACACAGCCGCGCGCTTCTGCAGTCTTTCGTCGAGCATACCCCCGCCGCCGTCGCCATGTTCGACAAGAGCCTGCGGTACGTGGCCGTCAGCAGGAGATGGCTTTACGACTACCGGCTGGGCGATCAGAACATCATCGGGCGGCACCACTACGATGTCTTTCCGGAGATCAGGAACCTGAAGGAGTGGCAAGAGGTTCACCAGCGCTGCCTGGCTGGCGCGGTCGAGCGACGAGATGAGGATCGCCTCGTGCGGCAGGACGGCAGCGAAGACTGGCTGTGTTGGGAGGTTCGGCCGTGGTACGACGTAGGCGGAGAGATTGGCGGGATCATCATGTTCACCGAGGTCATCACCGAGCGCAAGCAGGCCGAACAACGGCTGGCCGCCCGGCACGCGATCACACGCATTCTGGCAGAGTCCACGACGCTTGCCGCTGACTTGCCAAGAATCCTTAAAGCCATCTGCGTAGGGTTAGGATGGGATCTGGGCGAGATCTGGAGCGTGGACCAGGATGCCGATGTCTTGCGGTGTACCGAGGTCTGGCATGCACCGTCCGCTCACCTCTCAGCCTTTGCGGCGCTCGGTCGGCAGGCGACCTTTGCTCCCGGCGTGGGCCTGCCCGGCCGCGTCTGGGCCAGCGGAAAACCCGCATGGATTGCGGATGTCGTCGAGGATGCCGACTTCCCCCGCGCGGCCATCGCGGCCTCGGCGGGATTACACGGTGCCTGTGCCTTTCCGATCCTGCTTGGGACTAACATCCTTGGCGTCATCGCGTTTTTTGACCGCAGGATCCGCCAGCCCGATGAACCTCGGCTCCAGATGCTCGGCGACATCGCCAATCAGGTTGGCCACTTCATCGCCGCGAAGCGGGGAGAGGCAGCACTTCAGGAGAGCGAGGCCCGCTTCCGGAGCGCGTTCGGAGATGCGGCGGTCGGCATGGCGCTGGTCGACCGGAGCGGCCGCTTTCTACAGGTAAACCCTGCCTACAGCGCGATCACGGGGTACACGGAGCAGGAACTGAGGGCAACCGACTTTCAGTCTATCACGCACGCGGATGACCTCGAGGCCGGCATGCGCCTCATTCGTCAACTGGTGGCCGGCGAAATACCGAGTTTCGTCTTTGAGAAGCGGATCATGACGAAGAGCGGTGCCGTCGCCTGGGTTCGGAACAGCGTCTCTTTGATGCCTCACGATGAGGGAAGACCAGGGAGCTTCATCATGCTCGCTGAGGACATCAGCGAGCGCAAGCGGGCGGTGGAGACGCTCCAGGCGCTCTATCGGGCGAGCCTGGAGATCCAGGCGCCGCTGGGCCTGAAGGAGCGGCTCAACCGCCTGCTGCGGACCGCCCAGACCGTGCTGGAACTGGAGCGCGTCAACATCCTCCTCGCCGACCCGGAGGGGGCGATGCTCCAAGCTGTGGCGAGCCTGGGGGTCGATGATCCCCTGGAAGCGATCCGGGTCCCGACCGGACCGGCGGGAGGGGGCCTCGCGCAGGCCTACCGCACCCAGCAGATGGTCACCTGGGATGGCCAGGGCCCGGTCCCGGAGGCCCTCCGGCTGCGCCCTCCTTACGACCAGATCGGTGCCCTCCGGTCCCAGGTCTTTGCCAACGTGCCTTTGATCGTCCAAGGGCAAGCGATCGGGGTCCTGGGGGCCGATCGGAAGCACAGCAGGCAGCCGCTCGATTCTTCCACGTTGGACCTGCTCCACCTCTTCGCCGCCCAGGCGGCAGTTGCCATTGAAAATTCCCGGCTGTTCGAGCAGATACAGAGCGGGCGAGAGCGTTTGCAGGCTCTCTCCCGCAAGTTGGTAGCAGTGCAGGAGGCCGAGCGCCAGCACCTCGCGCGCGAACTCCACGACGAGATCGGCCAGATGCTGACCGGGATCAAACTCACTCTGGAAATGAGCATGCGCTCATCGCCTGACGCGATCAGGACCACCCTTGGCGAAGCACAGGGACAGCTCAATGACCTGATGGCGCGGGTTCGCACGCTCTCGCTCGATCTACGTCCCGCGATGCTGGACGATCTTGGCCTGGTGCCCGCGCTGCTCTGGCACTTCGAGCGGTATGCTGCTCAGACCTCTGTGCGTGTGGATTTCAAACAGGCTGGGCTCGAAGGACGCGTTCGGCCAGAACTAGAAACGGCCGTCTACCGTATCGTGCAAGAAGCGCTGACTAATGTCGCCCGTCACGCCGGGGTGAACGAGGCGACGGTGATCCTCTGCGGCGGCCAGGACATCCTTGGCGTCCAGATCCAGGACCAAGGCAGGGGTTTCAACCCTGCGGCTGCCCTAGCTGCGACCATCAGCAGCGGCTTGGCCGGGATGAAAGAGCGGGCGGAATTGTTGGGCGGTCACCTGGCGATCGAATCCGCCCCAGGGGCCGGCACCAGTGTGACAGTCAAATTCCCCGTGACAGGTCGAATCGACAAGCGAAAGAAACCAAGATGACCGGAACGACAATCGCGTTGGCCGATGACCATATTGTTGTCCGACAGGGCTTGCGGGCTTTGTTGGAAACCGAGCCGGATTTCCGCATCGTTGGCGAGGTGGGCGACGGTCTGGAAGCGGTTCACCTGGTCGAACGGCTGCAGCCAGACGTGCTGGTGCTTGACCTGATGCTGCCTGGCCTGAGCGGCCTGGAGGTCACGCGGCTGGTCCGCCAGGGTTCACCGAAAACCCGTATTCTCATCCTCTCGATGTATGCCGATGAAGCCTACGTACTGAGAGCGCTGAAAAATGGGGCCGCCGGGTATGTCCTCAAAGATTCTAGCGCTGCCGACCTGGTGCAAGCCGTGCGCGAAGTGGCCGGCGGCCGGCGCTACTTGAGCCCGCCGCTTTCTGAACGCGCCATCGAGCGCTACGCGGAGAGAGCTGAAGGCGTCACCGAGGATAGCTATGAGATGCTTACGACGCGCGAGCGGGAGGTCCTGCACCTGGCGGCCGAGGGCCACACGAGCGCCGAAATTGCCGCTCGGCTGGGGATCAGCCCACGCACTGCTGAGACCCACCGGGCCAACCTGATGCGCAAACTTGGCCTGGAGTCCCAGACGGACCTGGTCCGGTACGCCCTGCGACGCGGGATCCTCCCGATGGAAGATTGAGCAGAGGAGTAAGGGAGGTCACACGTGTATTCGAGGGACAGGGCAAACAAAAAGGGCTGTCTAGATGGACTATGGCGAGATCCGTCGGTGCCTCGTCAATTGCCGCTTCAGTGATCACGCCCGAACGGAAATGGAAGCGGAGCCTCTGGCCAGCCAGACCCAGAGCTGTGGGAGCCGGATTTCAGAAGGAGGAAGCGGTGATGCAATGTGCGATCTGTAAACGGGGAGACGTCAAGCCGGCGGCCGTTGAGGCGGAGCTTAAGGTAGGGGGTGACCATCTCCTCGTGCTCGTGGACGCCGAGGTGTGCGTCGAATGCGGCGAGGCGTATTACTCGACTAAGACGATGCGCTACCTGGAGCATGTAAGGGAAGCCTTCGAGCAGAAGGTCTTGACCCCGACATCGATCGGCCAGGTGTATCAGGTTTCATAAGGACCCCGAACCCCCCTTGGTTTAGCACGCCGTCGAAAGTCTTTTTCCAATCGTTAATATCAACTGAACCCACCTGATGCGCAAATTTGGCCTGGAGAGCCAGACCGACGTGGTCCGTTACTCCATCCGTTGCGAGATCATCCAGATGGACCCATAACCGGCGGCGGCTGGCAGTCAAGAGCCAAGGAAAAGAAATCACGGGGTTGCGACGGCCTCATTGCCTCGAAAGAGAGGCGGGGCTGGATCAGGTGGCGTTAGCGATGCGCAACATCCAGCAGGCCTCCACTCAGAACAAGGTTTCGACCCATCAAGTGGAACGGATAGCTCAAAGACCGAAAGATGATTTGAGACGGGAATCTAACTCGGCGAGCAGCAAAGGCCCGAGGTGACCAAGCCGTCGGCGAACCCGAGACCGGGAAATGGTCATGAGCTTATCGAGTCGAATGAGCGAACCTTGTTTAAGCCCGGTGCCGCGAAACTCAGGATGGACAGAAGAAACCAGGAAGTGGCTGGGAGGCAGAGGTTCCTCGGGGATAACGGAGGAGAGATACGCAACAACAAGATCCGGTCCAGTTGGTTCTGGGGTGAGGATTACCGCTGGGCGGTACTTCACGGCTGTCAGATCAGTGAACGGAAACGGGACGAGGATCAAATCCCCTTTGCACAGTGGGCGAGTCAAACAGCCTCCCCGTCGTTGGGGGAGTAGAGGTCTTCCGCATGCGCTGTCAGAAACGCGAAGCTTCCATCATTCTCCGCTACCCTGGCAAGCAGTTGCGCGGGCAGGTCATCTTTTACAGTAATCACGATCGAGACCTGCTGATGCTCCGGAAGCTTGACCTTGGCAAGCGGCCTGAACACACCGTCCTCAAAGACAGCCTCGATCGCATGGTGTTTCGACATGTAGCGCCCTCCCTTTGCGGGCATTTGATCTTGCTCGCATGGCTTGGCTGGGTGAAGAGAATAACATCTAAAACATATCATAACTGGGTGACTCGACAACGTCAAGGGTGCTCTCAGTTCTGGCGATTCGTGGTGTTGACATCCACAATGGATGTACTTTCATCAATGCAGCTCGGACAGTCTTGGGGCTGGACCGCATCACCATCCTCCTCGCCGACCCGGCCGAGCAGTGGCTGGAAGCGGTAGCGAGTTTCGGCGTGGAGGAGCCCCTCGCGGTGATCCGGGTCCGGATCGGGCCAGCGGGGGGCGCGCTCGTGGAGGCGCATCGGCTGAAAGCCTACGATGCCGTCCACCTGGCCTCCGCGGCAGCCATCCATGGGCGGCTCGCCGAGCCTATCCGCTTCGCCTCATGGGATCTCGGGCTAGAAAAAGCTGCAAGACGTGAAGGGCTTGACTCGCTGCGAAGTATCAAGGGGGTAGGGGAATAGCGAAGCACTCACGTCTAGTCCGCTGCTCCCCTGCTCTCATCCTCCCTGGACCCCTGCTCCCTTTCACCCCCCTTCCCCCCTACTTCCAGAGATCGTCCCCAAAAAACTCCTAAAAATACAGGCCTTTTCTGCTGAAACTCCGTAGAAATACGGATAGACAGACCCGCCAAGAGCGCGCAGCATACGATTTACATTTGCCAACCTGATCGAATCTGTTTTTCCATTGGCCAACCTTCACTCTGGGAGAGAGATGGGTCCTATTTCCGTGCTGCTGGTGGACGATAACCTGACCTTTCTGGGCATTCTCACACGCTTCTTGCACGAGCACCACCAGAACGAGGTGACGGTCATCGGCACAGCCGGTGGGGGTGCGGAGGGCTTGGACAAAGCCTGGGAATTGCGACCGGACATTGTTCTGCTCGACCTGCACATGCCCGCCTTGTCCGGCCTGGAGACCATCCCCCTCCTGCGGCGTATGCTGCCAGATGTGGGCATCATCGCGCTGACTCTGTGGCATGCCAACGGCTACCTGGAAGCAGCGCTGGCATCCGGCGCGGATGATTTCCTCTCCAAGTTCGCACTGAGTACCGACCTCTTGCCGGCTATCCGGCGGGTGGCACAAACCAAACGGTCACAGGAAAAGCCCGTAGAAAAGGCTAGAGGGGTCCCGCAATGATCCCCAGCCCGCCGAACCCAACCCTTCAGAGCCCCGTTCTCCAGGCTGCGCTAGAATCGGCTGGGAACGCCATTATCATCACCCACCGTGAGGGCCGCATCATCTGGGTGAATCCGGCCTTTACCCGCCTTACCGGCTATACCACCGAGGAGGTTCTCGGACAAAACCCGCGCCTGCTCAATTCGGGCAAACAGGATCGGTCGTTCTATCAGCATCTCTGGGAGACGATTCTCTCCGGGCAGGTCTGGCACGGGGAGATGATCAATCGGCGGAAGGACGGAAGCCTCTATACCGAGGAACAAACCATCACCCCGGTGTGCGACGAGCGAGGCGACATTACTTATTTCATCGCCATCAAGCAGGACATCACCGAGCGCAAGCACGCAGAAAAAATGCTGCAGGAGAGCGAGGAGCGCTATCGCGACCTGGTGGAGAACAGCGAGGATCTCGTCTGCACCCACGATCTGGAAGGGACGTTCCTCAGCGTCAACAGGGCCTTGGTGCGGCGGTTCGGGTATGAACGTCCAGAAGATATCGTTGGTCGCAAGATCAGTGACTTCCTTGCCCCCGACACGAGCCACTTGTTTGCAGACTACCTCGAAACAATCATGAAGGAGGGCCGCGCCCACGGGCTTATGAAAATCCTGACCCGGGACGGCGAGAAAAGGATTATTGAGTACCAAAACTCCATCCGGTCGGAAAGAGTGGAGACACCCGTCGTGCGGAGCATCTCTCACGATGTCACAGAGCGTGAACGGGCTGATGCCGCCCTTCGCAAGAGCAAGAAGCGATATAGCGACCTGGTCGAGAACGCGAACGACATTATCTACACCTACGATCTGGCGGGTAACTTCACCTCCCTCAACCAAGCCGGTGAAAGGATCACCGGCTACTCTCGGAACGAGACCCCCACGATGAAATTGGCCCAGGTGATCGCCCCGGAGTACCTCGACCTTTCCCGCCAGATGCTGGCGCGCAAGCTTACGGAAGGCGGACCGACCACCTATGAACTCGAGATCATCCGCAAGGACGGGCGCCGTGTCCCGCTGGAGGTCAGCAACCTGCTGATCTATGAACACGGAAGGCCTGTGGGAGTTCAGGGCATCGCCCGCGACATCACCGAACGCAAGCAGGCGGAGGAGGCGCTCCGGGAAACGCACGACATGCTCACAGCGGTGATTCAAGCCTCGCCGATGGGCATCACCATTCTCGATACTGATGGGAATGTCAAGCTGTGGAACCCTGCAGCGGAACGAATCTTCGGCTGGCGGCAAGACGAAGTCCTCGGCCGCCCGCTTCCCACCATCCCATACGACAAACATGAAGAACACCGTGCGCTTCGCGAACGTGTGCTAAGAAACGAAGCCTTCGCCGGCATCGAGATCGCTCGCCAGAGGAAAGATGGGTCCGCGATCGACATCAGTCTGTCCACAGCGCCGCTGCGTAACGTCACAGGCAACATCTGGGGCGCAATGGGCATCATGGTTGACATCGGTGAGCGCAAGCGGGCAGAGGAGGGCCGGGCGCGGCTGAGTGCAATTCTTGAGGTGACGACGGACTTCGTTGGCATCGCCGACATACACGGCAAGGCGATCTACCTCAACAACAGTGGCAGGAAGATGCTGGGGATCGAGGAGGATGAGGATTTCGCAAATCGCGATATCGCCGACACCCATCCCGAGTGGGCCAAAAGGATCATTTTGGACGAGGGAATCCCAGCCGCAATCCGAGATGGCGTGTGGAGCGGCGAGACCGCTTTCCTGAGCCGTGATGGCCGGGAGATTCCGGTTTCACAGGTAATACTCGCGCACAAGGCGCCGGACGGAACCGTGCAGTTCCTCTCAACCATTGCGCGCGACATCACCGAGCGCAAGCGGGAGGCGGCGACCCGTCACGCCCTCTACCAGGCGAGCCTCCAGATCCAGGAGCCGCTGGGACTGCAGGAGCGGCTCGACCGCCTCCTCCAGACCGCCCAAACAGTCTTAGCCCTCGATCGCATCAACATCCTCCTCGCCGATCCGGCGGGGCAGTGGTTAGAGGCGGTGGCGAGCCTCGGGGTGGAAGAGCCTCTCGAGGCAATCCTGGTCCCCATCGGGCCTGCAGGGGGAGCGCTGGCGGAGGCCTACCGCAGCCAGAAGTCTTTGTTATGGGAGGGCCGGAGCCCCGTCCCTGAGGAGCTCAGGCTCCAGCCCCCCTATGACCGGATCGCGGCCTTGCGGTCCCGGGTCTTCGCCATCGTCCCCCTGGTCGTCCAGGGCCGGGCGATCGGGGTCTTGGGTGTGGACCGGAAGCACAGCCGGCGGCCGCTCGAGCCGGCCACGCTGGAGTTCCTGCAACTCTTCGCCGCCCAGACGGCCATCGCCATTGAGAACTCGCGGCTCTATGAGGCGCAGCGCAAGGCGGCTATCCAACTCGAAGCCGCGGTGGAGGACCGAACCCAGGAACTTAAGGCGGCCAACGTCCGCCTGGAGGAGGCCTCCCGCCACAAGTCCCGGTTCCTGGCCAACATGTCCCATGAGCTGCGCACGCCGCTCAATTCGGTCATCGGCTTCTCCCAGCTCCTCCAGGACCAGACCCTCGGCGCCCTCAGCGAGAAGCAGGGTCGTTACGTGGCCAACATTGAGACGAGCGGCCAGCACCTCCTCACCCTAATCAACGACCTTCTCGATCTCTCGAAGGTGGAGGCCGGGAAGCTGGAGCTGCGGCCCGAACCCCTAAACTTCGCAGACGTCCTCGAGGCATCCCTCGCCAGCATCCGTCCCCAGGCCGAGGTGAAGGGCCAGACGCTCCATCTCAATTTTGAGTCGGTCCTCCCACCCCTCACCGCCGATCCGGTCCGGCTCAAGCAGATCCTCTTCAACCTTCTGTCGAACGCCGTCAAGTTCACGCCTGACGCCGGGCGGGTGCTTGTGACCGCCCGCGGAGTGTCGAGTGCCGAGTTTGGAGTGCGGAGTGGGGTCGATAGCACGTCGCACGTCGCACGTCGGACCCTGGCGAGTTCATCGAGATCGCCGTGGCCGACACCGGGATCGGGATCACGGCCGAGGACCTGCCCCGCCTCTTCCAGGAGTTCGTGCAGCTCGAGGCCACGGGGACCCAGCATGCCGAGGGGAGTGGCCTCGGGCTCGCCCTGACCCAGCGCCTCGTGGAGCTGCACGGGGGCCGGATCTGGGCCGAGTCCGCGGGCGAGGGTTGCGGGAGCACCTTCACGGTCGTCCTGCCGTTCGCCGGACCTGGCAAAGGGCCAGACGCGTCGGCGGGGGCCCCGACATAAGGGCGCTTCGAGCAGTCATGCACGACGGGGATTCAACGAGAGCGGGGAGGTAGAGCGGTGAGCCTGCGCGTGCTGGTGGTGGAGGACAACCCGGTGAACCTGGAACTGGTCACCGAGGTGCTGGCACAGGAGGGCTGCCAGGTGCTCACGACTCAGTCCGCCGAGGCCGGCCTTCGCCTCGCGGCCGCCGAGCGCCCGGACCTGATCCTGATGGATTTCCAACTCCCGGGAATGACGGGGTACGAAGCCACCCGTCGGCTCAAGGCGCATCCAGCGCGGCGGCCATCCCCGTCGTGGCCCTCACGGCCTTCGCCATGCGCGGCGATGATCTCAAGGCCCGTGAGGCCGGGTGCGATGCATACCTAACAAAACCGCTGGAGCTGCGTGCCTTGCGGGACACCCTGGGCCAGTTGCTTCCACCAGGCGCTGCGCGGTAGCAATTCGGCGTGAGGAGTCAGCTCCAACGTGTTCTGGCCGTCACCTCATCTCAGACGGTCGAACTACATAGCCCAGGACGGTTGTCTCGCAAAGATGGACCGCTTTGACTTTCCGGTGGACGGGAGAGCTGTGACTGACCGGCCACAGGTCATGTTCAGCAAGGTCGTAATCACGAAACAGGGGGCGCCGCCCTCTGGATCATCTGCGGCTGCATCAAGCGGTGAAGGCTCTAAACGAGGAATCCATGACTCACGTGTCCTTAATCTGCACTTGCCCCCCGTGCTTGTGGCATGAACCAAATGGTGACAGGAAAAGCCTGTAGAGAAAGGTTGAAGAGGTCTCCCAATGAGCACTAGCCCGCTGGCCCCCACCCTGCGGAGCCCGGTTCTCCAACTGGTCGTCTTCGACATCGAGGGGCAGCGCTATGCCTTGCTTCTCAACGACGTTGAGCGGGTCTTGCCGATGGTCGCGGTATCGCCGCTCCCGCAGGCCCCGGCGGTGGTCCTCGGCGTGATTAACCTCCATGGCCAAGTCATCCCGGTCCTCGACCTCCGGCGTCGCTTTGGCCTGCCCCTCTGCGACTACGGCCTGACCGCCCGCCTGCTGGTGGTCCGGACGAGCCGGCGAATCCTAGCCTTGGCGGTCGATGAGGTGTTAGGGGTGAGGGAGATTGCACAGGAGACCATCACCCGGCCGGACGCGCTCCTCCCAGGGATCGGGCACGTCGCGGGGATTGTGACGCTCCCCGACGGCCTCCTCTTCATCCACGACCTCGAGGTCTGCCTCTCGCTCGAGGAGGAACGGCGGCTGACCGACGCCCTCCAGGAGGTGGAGGCATGAGGCTCTCGAACGAACTGTGCATTCAGGCGCAGGCGCTGATTGCCAGCCGCTTGGGCCTGGACTTTTCCAAAGGACGCCAAGCCGACTTGGAGCGGGGTCTCGTTGGAGCCTGTCGAACCTCATCCGTCTCCGTGCCGGAGACGTATCTGGCCTGGCTCGCGACCTTACCGGATGAGAGCACGGAGTGGAGGCGGCTGGTCGGTCACCTTACCGTGGGCGAAACCTATTTCTTCCGCGACCGCGCCCTCTTCGAGGCGCTGGAGCAGCACGTTCTGCCGTCACTCATTACCGCCCGCCGGACGGAGAGAAACCTGCGGCTCCGGCTCTGGAGCGCCGGATGCGCCACGGGAGAGGAGCCCTACTCCCTCGCCGTCCTGCTGGATCGCCTCCTCCCCGATCTCTCCGAATGGGCCCTCACGATCCTGGCCACAGACATCAACCCAGACGCCCTTGAGGCGGCCCGGAGGGGGTGCTACCGGGAATGGTCGTTCCGGGAGACTCCCCAGTGGACCCGGGATCAGTACTTTCACCGCCGGAACGCGGAGACTTTCGAGGTGTCACCGAGGATTCGGCGGATGGTTACCGTTGCGCCGCTCAACCTGGCCGAGGACGGCTACCCGGCCGTAATGACCAACACAAGCGCCATGGATCTGGTCCTCTGCCGGAACGTCCTGATGTACTTCACCCGGGACGCCCAACGCGCGACCGTGGCCCGGCTCCAACGAGCGCTGGTGAGCGAAGGATGGCTGGCGGTGAGCCCCGCCGAAGCCTCCGCCGAACTTTTCCAACCTCTGGTGTCTGTCAATTTCCCTGGCGCCATCCTCTACCGGAAGGGGGGGGACTCAGCCGTCAGCTATCAGCCGTCAGCCGTCAGCGAATGGGAGATCGAGGACAGGGGTCAGGTCTCGGGGGACAGGGGACAGACGATTGTGGAGAAGAGTTGGAGCCTGGTCCCCGACCTCTGGACCCCGGCCCCCACCCTCCCGCCCCCATCCCCCATCCCCCAACC
>JACQQF010000075.1 GCA_016207095.1 Candidatus Methylomirabilota bacterium
GCCTAATCGCCAACAAATATTCTTTTGCCCAAACGGTTGGAACGGCACTAACTGTCGACAGGTGTCGTGCTAAGAACTATCGCTTTCCCTGGTGCCGTTCCAACTATTTGGCCTCGCGACACCATGATGTGTGGGCAACTTAATCGGCCTCTGCATAGCGTCATTATCTCACCGAAAACGTTGGAACGGCACTGGCCTTACCATTTAGGCGTACATAGTTGGAACGGCACTAGTACTGGCCAGGCCGAAGGTTGAACGCGGTCCGGAGGTCCTGCAGGCTCCCGCTGGTCCTCGGCCCAAAGGGATCGCCCCAGCCCGGAGGCAGGAGCGGGAGGGGGGCGAGCAGATCGACAATGAAGAAGACCCCCCACTGATCCCTGTTGTTCACCGAATTAATCTCATCGTCGGTGCGGTTATAGTTCAACCGGACCGAGACGGTTTGCTTCCCGTAGTTGAGGAGGAATCGTTCCAGGCTGAGGGACAGGCGAAAGATTCCGGTGAATGAATTCGACTTGGTCGAGTTGTCCTCGGCCACCGTCCTGCTGAACGAGGACTGAGAATCGAAGACGAGGATCTCCGGGATAATCGCGACATTGGCCGTTAGGGTGGGTAAGAAGGTATCGATGGCGACGTCGGTCACGCGGTTGCTGCTCCGCGTGAAACCGAACGACGGGGCCAGGTTCAGGTTCGGTGTCGGCCTGTAGCCTCCACCCAGCGTTAGGTTCCACGCGGTGGTATCCGGGGGAGTCGTGCCGGTATGATTATCCTGGATCGAATAGCCGCTGCTCAGATTCGCATTCCATGTCGGCTGGCTATACGCCACCCCAGCGTTGAAGGCGTCGGTGACCGTATCCACCCTGGCGAACCCCACCGGCTCCCGTGTGCTGCGCTGCTCGGACCGGTTGTAGCCCAGGGTTAGAGATGGGTAGTCCGTGATCTGGAGACCCCAGGAGGCCGCGTAGGTCCTCTGCTCCATCCGGGGGAGCAATGGGTCGTCGCGAACGTTGTCATACTCCTGTGAGAAGCCGAGGGTGTACCTGGACGGCCCCCACTGCGTATCAGCCAAGACGGCTCCCCCCTCGCGGTCACGAACGAAGTTGGGGTCAGCGATGCTCTGGAAGTTCAAGCCGATCCGCTTGTATTCCGCGCCGAGGTTCAGCTTTTCCCACAGCGTCCCGTCCACCTTCAACCGCACACCCGTATCGCTTCGCCGCTGGAACTCATCGGCGATATTGGCGTCGAAGCGACTGAATGCCACCTCGGCCTCGCCGCGGAGCTTTTGCCCGAACAGGCTTGATGTCGCCGACACGCTGAACAGATCGCCGCTCTGGCCTCCTTCGGCCGAGCCGGTATTGAACGACTGGGGCGAGGCGTTCTCCCCATCCAGATAGGTGACCTTCATCCGAAGCGCCTTGTCGGGCAGCAGGTCCCGCGCGACCGACGCCCCTTGGACCCGCCTGTCTGGATCGTGGATTCCAAGGCCATAGTCGAATCCGACGATCGAGTTGCTCCGAACCGAGAACAGGTGCACCTCCGTCCCGAACAGGTCCACTGTCAGCAGGCCTCCCCGTCGCGGGAACGACGATCCGGTGGACAAGAAGCTTTCCGTGAGCTGAACATCACCCAACTGGAATCGGTGAGGATCCTTGCTCACAGTGAACAGGAAGTCAGCCAGGTCAAAGTTGTTCCGTGGCGTCTGCCCCGGTCCTGGCGGCCCGGGTCCCTCGGCGTCGATGTAGCGAAGGTTCCCGTCCAGCGTCGCAACGACGCCTCGCTCAGAGGCGCGTCCGCTGATCTTGACGTTGCCGGCCAGATTCCAGTGGGGATCGGTCTCCTGCAACCGCCTGGCCGCCTGCTCATAGGTCAGGGAGCCCTCGACGTCCAAGCTCCCCTCCTCCAACACCCCATAGTCCCGGACCTTGAACGACCACTGGATCGGCTCGCCCCCGCCAGAGGCAGGGTCCGGGAAGGTCAGGGTGACCGTGTGAGGGCCGGGTTTCAGCCCAGAGGCGGGCCGATATGTGAGTCGCCCCGGTTGACGAGTGACTTGTGTCGTCACGTCGGTCCCATCGACCGCGACCACCACGCTGTCCTGGACCTTGGCAGGCAGGTCGGGCGGGAAGATGGCCTCGATCTGGGGACGGCGTCCGATCACCACGGATTCCGGGGCAGGGAGAAAATGGAACTGCTCAGGCGACGGGCGGGGCTGTTTTGGCGCGGGGGAAGCCGCCTCCGTCGATGGAGGTACCGGCCCAGGTTGGCTGGGCGCGGCTGAAGGCGTCTCGGCGAGCGCAGAAGGCGACCGGCTAGCGCACGCGACCAAGACAACCAGCAGCACACCCGTCCTCAGCCTGGTCATGATGCCTCCGGGCTCGGGGTTGCCCTCTTTCGCCGCCCAGCGATCGATTCATGTGAGATGGCTCACAGAAGGACGCGTAATTGATATGCTATCCCTATTTTCTTGTCAATCCAATTCCTCCACCGAGTCCCTCCGAGTCGTCCCGCCTCGCTCTGTGTGTCTGCCGAAAGCGTGTGAGGGTTCAATCGGATGATCTGTTTTCAATCTGAATGGCTGCACACTGAGCGGCCAGGCAAGTCACTTGCTCACTCCACCCGGGCGAGGGTGTAGACGGCGACCTCGGCGGCGCCGGCGGCCAGCAGGGCCTTTGCGCACTCATTGGCGGTGGCGCCGGTGGTGAAGACATCATCGATGAGGAGGAGTCTACGCCCTTCCACGCGATCTGGCTGCGCGACCTCGAACGCTCCCTTGACATTCGCCTCACGTTCCGGCCGCCTCCCGCTCTGCGCCTGGGTGGCCCGGACCCGACGAAGCAGCCTGGCGCCGACGCGAAGACCCCACGCGCGTCCCACCTCCTTGGCCAGAAGCGTCGCCTGATTGAAGCCCCGTTCCCGCTCCCGGCTTGGATGAAGCGGGACCGGGATCAGCAGGTCGTACTGGCGCGGTTCGAAGAGGCCTCCGGCTTCCCTTGCCATCAGACGACCGAGATGGGAGCCCATTGAGAGGCGACCGCCGTACTTGAACAACAGGATTGCCTGGCGGATTGTCCCGCCCGGTTCATACAATGCGGCAGCACGCGCCACGGCAAAGGCCGGAGGCTGCTGCCGGCAGGCTCCGCAATGATGCCCAGGGCTCTCTTCAAGGGCGAGGGGCGAGACAAATGGTTTGCCACAGCGGGGGCAGAACGGGTCGGGGACCGGACGGGCCTGACTCCAACAACGGCCGCAGATGAGGGAGCGGCGCTGGGCGTCCAGCGGCAGGGCACAAACTCGGCACGGGGAGGGAAGGATCAGATGGAGGAGGGCGGCCAGCAGCTCTTTCATACGGGCTTCAGGTCCGGCGCTCCTCCTCCTCCTCCTGGCAGGCAATACAGAGCCGGGCGAAGGGCAGCGCTTGTAGGCGCTTCTCGCCAATCTTCTCGCCGCACCGTTCGCACTGCCCGTACTTCTTCAACCGGATCTTGTCCAGGGCGACGTCCACCTGCTTCAACAACTGGCGCTCTGCGTCGCCGATGGAAAGCAAGAACTCCTTCGTGTAGGCCGATGTGGCCTGATCGGCGATGTCCTGGATGCCATCGCTACCGCTCTCCAGGCTATTTGCATGTTGCTCGCGCACCCCGCTGAGCAACTCACGCCGCTTCACCATGAGCTTTTGCTTCAGCCGCTCCAGCAGTGCTGCCTTCATCGGCATCGCCATCACCTCCAGTCGTCGTGATCGATGCAGCCCTTCATATAAAACAAAAAGAAGCGAGGGCGTTCTGCCCTCCGCCTCTCGCCTCGTGACGTTTCCGTGCTGTACGCTCAGCCTAAGGGGCCTTTATATCCTCGCCGGACCAACTCCCGTTTGGGAGCGTCGGCCCATAGGCCCTCAAGATCATAGTACAGCCACGTCTCCTCATCAAAAATATGAATGATGACATCATTGTAGTCAAGCAAAATCCAACGGGCTTCCCGATCCCCCTCTCGATGGAGCATCCGGATCTGCTTTTCCCGAAGCTGCTCCTCAATCCGCTCGGCAATGGAGCGGACCTGCCGCACCGACGGGGCGCTCGCAATGAGAAAATGGTCGGTGAAGCTGCAAAGCCCACGCAGGTCAAGATGGACCAGAGAGGTTGGCTTCACCTCGGATGCCGCCGCCGCCGCAAGCTGCAACAGCTCCTCGGTGTCGATGCTCCGCCTCTCGCCTCGTGACGCGTCGCGCTTCAACGCTGCGAATCGGCCTGCGTGCACGCCAGGTGATACAGGCGGTTCTGGGCCACATAGGCGGCGACCGTGTCGGTCACCAGGTACCGAATGCTCTTTCCCTCCTTGACCAGTTGCCGGATCTCGCTGGAGGAGATATCCAGAGAGACCATCTCAACCAGCAGAACCACGCGTGGTTCATAGCGCCGTCGAGCGATCTGGGGCGTGATCTCGGAGATCTTCAGGTACTTGCACCGGGGCTCACCCAGGAGCTGCCGCTGCGCCGACGTCATCGAACGCTCCACCTCGTCAAGCCGCCATCCGGGGCGGGCAGTCACGATGAACTGAGCAAGCGCGAGTACCTCCTTAGCGTCCTTCCAGGTGGCCAGCTCCTGAAACGCGTCCACGCCCACGATGAAATAGATGGTGCTCCCCTCCCCGTAGAGCGTCCGAAATTCCCGGAGCGTCTCCACAGAGTAGGAGCAGCCTGGCCGGTTGACCTCGATAGGTGACACACTGAAATAGGGGACGTCGCCTGTCGCCAGCGACACCATCTCGTACCGCTGCACGGGCGACGCTTCAATCTCATCATCCTTGTGAGGGGGTCGAGCGGCCGGCACGAAGACGATCCGGTCCAGCTCAAAGGCCCAATAGATCTCCTCAGCGGCCCGCAGATGGCCGAGATGGATCGGATCGAAGGTGCCACCCATCATCCCGATGCGCATACTCAATACCAACATTGTGCGGGGTCCGAGGTGCGAGGTCCGAGGTGCGGAAAAACCCGTTCAACGCGCCCAACACGTCGCACGCTCTTCATTGTACTCCGCACCCCGCACTCCGCACGCTTTTCATCGCACGTCGCACTTCGCACGTTTTTCATCGCACCCCGCACGTTATTTTCGCGAGTCGCGTATCTGGCCCTCGCCCAGCACGATGAACTTCTGGCAGGTCAGCTCTGTGAGGCCGACCGGGCCCCGCGCGTGGAGCTTTTGGGTGCTGATCCCCATCTCGGCCCCCATGCCGAACTCGCCGCCGTCGGTAAAACGGGTGGAGGCGTTGACGAAGACGGCGCCCGCGTCCACCTCCCTGAGGAACCGCATGGCCCGGGCGTGGTCCGCCGTGACGATCGCCTCGGCTAAGCCGGAGCCATGTTCCGCGATGTGGCCGACCGCCTCCTCGAAGGAGCCAACCACCTTGACCGAGAGGATCAGGTCGAGGTATTCGGTATCCCAATCGGCCTCGGTCGCGGCGGTAATGCCTGGGGCGAGGGCCCGCGTCCGAGGACAGCCTCTCACCTCGACGCCGGACTCCCGCAACCGCCGGATCGTGGTCGGCAGGAACTCGGAGGCCACCCGCTCGTGAACCAGCAGGCTCTCCATGGCGTTACAGACGCCCGGCCGCTCCACCTTGGCATTGAAGGCGATCTCCTCGGCCATGGCGAGATCGGCGCCATCATCGACGTAGATGTGACAGAGGCCCTTCTCGTGCGCCAGGACCGGGATGGCCGAGGTCTGTTGCACCGTCCGAATCAGCTCCTCGCCGCCGCGCGGGATGATCAGGTCCACGAATCCGCTGAGCGTGAGCAGGTGCGCGACCGCCTCTCGATCGACCGAATCGATGAAGCCCACGCACCCCTTCGGGAGGCCGGCGGCTACGGCGGCCTCGGCCAGGAGCCCCCCGATTACCCGGTTGCTGCGGATCGCCTCTCGACCGCCCTTCAGGATCACGGCGTTCCCGGACTTCAGGCACAGGGCCGCGGCGTCGGCAGTGACGCCCGGCCTCGCCTCGTAGATCACGCCGATGACGCCGAGCGGGACCCTCATCCGGCCGATCAGAAGGCCGTTCGGGCGGCGCCACATTCCGGTGATCTCCCCGACGGGATCGGGCAGGTGTGCCACCTGCCGGACCCCGGCCACCATCTTCTCGACCCGGCTGTCGTCAAGGGCCAACCGATCGAGAAACGCGGTGGGGTGTCGCTCCGCCTTCGCCTCCGCCAGATCGCGCGCGTTGGCCGAGAGGATCGCTGCGCGGTTGCTCCACAGGACGTCCGCCATCGCTCCGAGCGCCCGGTCCTTGACCTCTGACGACGCGACGGCCAGCGTTCGAGCCGCCGGCCGCGCGGCCATCGCGAGTTCCCGCACCATCTGTGCGATCACGCCTTCATCCCTCTGGGTGTTCCAGGTTTCAAGTGCCAAGTTCCACGTTTAAGAGACAGAAGATCGGGCCCCCTGCTTTAGACCTCGCACATCGCACCTCGCACCTCGAACTGCTCTTACTCAAGAATGACCAGATTATCCCGGTGAATCACCTCATCGAATGGTTTGGCTCCCAGCGTCGCCTCGATCTGGGTGCTTTTGATCCCTTTGATCCGCGCCACCTGCTCGGCGTCATAGTTGGCGACACCCCTGGCGAATTCTTTGCCCTCGGTGTCGCACAGGCTGACCACCTCGCCCCCCTCGAACCCACCGGTAGCCGACACGACCCCTGAGGGCAAGAGGCTCTTGCCGCCCCGGATCAACGCCTCTCGTGCCCCGGCATCGACGGTGATCTGTCCCCGCGGCTGACTCGCATGGGCCAGCCAGCGCTTCCGACCCCGCATCCTCGATGAAGACGCCTGGAACAGGGTGCCGACTTCCTCGCCACGGAGGATCCGGGCCAGAATCCCTTCGACGAGACCGCTCGCAACGATGGTGGGAATCCCTGAGGCCGCCGCTCGCCGTGCCGCCTCTACCTTCGTCTGCATCCCACCGGTGCCGAGCCCAGTCCCCGGCCCGGCGGCCCAGAAGGACACCTCCCCCGACCTGCGGGGGACCTGGGAAATGAGACGGGCCTCAGCATCCATTCGCGGATCGGCGGTGTAGAGCCCATCCAGGTCGGTCAGGATCACCAACAGGTCCGAGCCGACCATCGTGGCGACCAGCACCGAGAGCGTATCATTATCGCCGAACCTGATCTCGTCCACTGCCACCGTGTCGTTCTCATTGATGACCGGCAGCACCCCCAAATGGAGCAGCGTGAACAGCGTGTTTCGCGCGTTGAGGTAACGGGGCCGAGACCGGAAGTCCTCCTGGGTAAGCAGAAGCTGTGCTACCTTCTGCCCGTACGGATCGAACCCCTCCTCATAGTGGCGCATGAGGAGCGTCTGCCCGACGGCAGCGGCGGCCTGCTTCAATGGGATGCTGCCGGGCCGCTCCGTGAGCCCGAGCCGACCCATCCCGGCCAGGATCGCGCCCGAGGAGACGAGGACCACCTCCCTTCCCTCTTCCCTGATCGAGGAGAGCTCGCGGCAGATCCGCTCCATGGTCGGCCGGTGCAGGCCGACATCCCCTTTGGAGAGGACGGCCGACCCGACTTTGACCACCAATCGTTTCACATTCCGCACAGCGCCGGTTCTCGGTTGCTGCGCTGACATCTCTGATTGCTTCATGAGATGGCTGACGGTTTGGAGTTCCCGGTCGACCGTTGACCGCTTCGCAGGTCCAGGTTCCGGGTTCCAGGTTCCGGGTTCGGCCCCGCAGGATCTCCTGGCTGGCACCTGGCACCTGGAACTCGGAACTTCGAACTTGTCTGGAGCTGGGTCGCCAGGTAGCAGACGAGAGCCTCCACCCCTTCGCCTGTCAGGGCAGAAATCGGGAAGAGCGGGACAGCCCGCTCTGCGCAGACGGCGCTGAGGGCGGCTAGGTGGGGACCATTGGGAAGATCGATCTTGTTGGCGGCTATCACGCGGGGGCGCTGGAGCAGCCCTGGATCGAAGGCCTGAAGCTCTCCTTCAACCACGGACAGCGCGTCCAGCGGATCGCGGGCATCGTCAGAGACATCGATCACATGCACCAGCAGCCCAGTTCGCTCGATGTGGCGCAAGAAGCGGATTCCGAGACCGGCGCCGGCGGCCGCCCCCTCGATCAAGCCCGGAATGTCAGCCACCACGAAGCTACCCAGCGAGTCGATCTCGACGGTTCCGAGATGCGGCGTGAGGGTCGTGAAGGGATACTCGGCCACCTTCGATTGGGCGGCCGAGATGCGACACAAGAGGGCAGATTTTCCGGCGTTGGGAAGGCCGACGAGGCCGATGTCGGCCAGCAGCTTCAAGGTGAGTTGGAGCAGTCGTTCCTGTCCTTTCTGGCCCGGCTGGGCAATGCGCGGGGCTTGCCGAGTGGCGGTCGCGAAGCGGGCATTGCCTCGACCGCCCCTCCCTCCCCGCACGACGAGCACCCGCTGCTCATCGTCTATCAGGTCGGCCAGGAGCTCGCCGGTGTCGGCGTCCATGATTGTCGTGCCGAGAGGAACCGAAATGATCAGCTCGGCGCCGCGCCGGCCATGCATGGTCTTGCCGCGCCCGTTCGCCCCGTGCTCGGCCCGGTAGTGCTGTCGGTATCTCTGGTCGCCGAGCGTCCGGTACGAGCGGCTGGCGACGACGTAGATGTGTCCGCCGTCGCCCCCGTCGCCGCCGTCTGGCCCGCCTCGCGGGACATGCGCTTCTCGCCGGAAGCTCACGCAGCCCCGGCCGCCGTCCCCTGCCCTGACCCGAATGCGGGCCTCATCGACGAACATGGAGATACGGCGCTAGGCACCCAAGATGCTGATGAAGCGGCCCTGTCCCCCGCGGTGCTCGATCGTCACGACCCCGGACACCTTGGCGAAGAGGGTATCGTCGGAGCCGATGCCCACGTTCCTGCCGGGCTTGAAACGGGTGCCACGCTGACGGATCAGAATGCTGCCCGCGGGCACGGTCTGCCCGGAACCGACCTTCATCCCCAGCCGCTGACCCTGGCTGTCCCGGCCGTTCCGGGAACTCCCCATTCCCTTCTTATGTGCCATCGTTCACCTCAAAAAGCAGGGTTTAGGGTCTAGGGTAGAGGGTCTAGCAGGAGCTCATGTCCTTCACCCTGAACCCTATACCCTTTTACCTTAGACCCTCGTCTTGTTAAAGGCAGCCGGCCTTCGCTCATCAAGACAGACCCAATGCCTACTGAGGACTATCCCCGAAGCAGCAGGTCAGATAGGTCTGAGTGCTGCCGTGGCCCCACAGCCGGATAGTGTCTCCCAGCTTCAGGCCCCCATCGGTCGCGCTGCCAAAGACGACCCCCACCATGCCTCTTTTGCGGGCCGTCAAATCAAAACCGTTGGGACCCGTGAAATTGGTGTTGGGGACCGGCCCCGTCGCTGCCGAAGTGGGGGTATCGATATCGTTGCGAAGTTTCATCGCAGCAATCGGCGAATTGGATAGCTCGTCAGCGAACGGCCCGCCTGAACCCGGACATAACCCGCCCGGCGGCGGGGAGAAATTCGTCCGTCTAAAGCCGCTTCCGGATTGTGTGTTCACCGTGGAGATCCGGCCATTCACAAGGTGGGCCGGGGCGATCGTGATGCCACTGCCAATCCCGCAGCCGTCGACGTTCGCACCTTCACCTGGCATTTGTATGCTCACCAAGGAGGCGCTGGCCCCGTCCAAATCCTGCCCCGGAGCCTCCTTCTTGTTGGCATCGGACGGGCCGGCCAGCACCAGGAACGCCGTCAGCGGGGGGGAAGGTGTGCTTTCCAGATCCTCGGCGAGATAGCCAGGCAGGAACAGGGTCGAAGGATACTGCTCGCACTGCCCGGTCCATACCCCCGCCAACCCGGACCCAGCCAAGCGCGTCACGACGGCCCCTCCAGTGCCAACATCGGACTGACACTGCGAAGCTGCCCCCGGGTAGGCAAATGCGAAGTCCCCGGCGAGGTTGACAACGATCGCTGACCCGGCGAGAACGTTGCGCTGGACGATGGCGCTACCGGTACTCGCGCCAGCGACGACAAAGACGTCCACCCAACCCCGGCCTGCCACGTTGGTCTGGCTGGTATTCCCGGCGACGCCTGGAAACGTCGCGGCGCCGCCTGGCACCTGGAGGCCGACGTCGAACTGGTCAGTGTCCTTGCCGGTCAGGGTGAGAAAGAAGTCCTGCTTCCCGCTCCCCTGCCCATAGAGGGCGAGCTGAACCGTCGCGGTGAGGCTCGCCGTGTTGTGCAGCAGCAGAAAGGTCGAATGGCCGGTGCTTATATCGAAGAACGGAAAGACAATGCGGGTCCCCGGCACCAGCTCCGTATTGGCCCCAGCCCCAGTGGCGAGCATCACCGCCAGCCCTATGACCGCCAGCACGAACGCTACTCGTTGTCTCATCGTGCGGCCTCCCTGCTAAGAGTTCCAGGTTCCAACTGCCAGTTCCAGGCTTTTTGACCCGGAACATGGAACCCGGCACCTGGAACCGTTGTCACACAACGATCTCTTTGATTCGCACCGTCGTTTGAGCCTGACGGTGCCCCTGCGTGCGTCGATATCGTTTCCGCCGTTTGAACTTGAAAACGGTGATCTTGGGTCCACGCCCCTGCCGAACGATCTCGCTCATCACCCTGGCGCCTTGGACGTAGGGGCTCCCGACCTTCAACTGGTCGCCGTCAGCCACCAAGAGGACTCTTGACAGCTCGACCTGGCTTCCGGCTTCTCCATCGATCTTTTCGAGAGTCACCAGGGCGCCCGGGCTGACTCGTCGTTGCTTGCCCCCTGACTCGATAATGGCGTACACCGTTTGCTCCTCCGTCATGAAACCCAAGAAATGCGGAGAGGAGGCTTATGGCCTCCTTCTCCGATCACGTACTCTCGATCGCGGTCAAAAGGTATTCTAGGCGGCCCCTACCGCCCTGTCAAGCAGAACATCCTGCAAGAGCAGGGGATAGGGGGTGTAGGGAATAGGGTGAAGAAGAACCCCTGCACGCTACCCCTCCAGCACCTGATATTTCCCGAGGGCCAACGATTCCTCCGGGACCAGGACGATCTCCCCTCCATAACTCTGCTGGATCGATTCGATCATCTCGCCGTCCTCCGCCTGTATCCAGCCGATCAGGTCGGGGTGGGCCCTGATCCTGATTCGGGGGATCCGCTTGCGAAACAGGCGCCACTCCGCCTCGCGGAGCACCTGGTGGGCGATAGAGGGGGTCGAACGGATGAAGCCCAGACCTCCGCAGGCGGGGCAGGAGGCGCTCAGGGCCCTGTTGAGTCCCTGGCGGACCCGCTTCCGGGTCATCTCGACCAAGCCCAGGTCGGACAGGAGCGAGACATTGGTGGGAGAGCGGTCTGCCTTGAGGGCATCCTTGAGCTCTTGGACGACACGATCCCGGCTCTCCTGCCGAGCCATGTCGATGAAGTCGATGATAATGATGCCGCCCAGGTCTCGCAAGCGCACCTGCCGTGCGATCTCCCGCGCCGCCTCCAGATTGGTCTTGAGGATCGTCTCCTCAAAGTCGTGTTTACCGACATACTTCCCGGTGTTGATGTCGATGGAGACCAGCGCCTCGGTTTCCTCCAGCACGATGTAGCCGCCCGATTTCAGCCAAACCTTGTGCCGCAGCGCCTTCTCGATCTCCCGTTCGATCCCAAACGACCGGAAGATCGGCTCATCTTCGGTATAGAGAAACAGGAGTGACTTGATGTCCGAGTGCAGCGACTCGGCATACTCGAGACACCGTTCGTACTCGGTCGGGCTGTCCACCACCAGCCGGACCACCTCCTTCGTGAAGAGGTCCCGGAAGATTCTGAAGATGAGGTCAAGGTCCTTCTGAACCAACGCTGGGGCGGTGAGGGTCTCGGCCTTGGTCTTGATCTTCTTCCAGAGGGATCGGAGAAACTCCAGATCGGCCCCGATCTCCGCCTTCCCCTTCCCGATCCCGGCGGTCCGGACGATGACGCCCTCCCGCTGCGGATTGATTTCCTCGACGATGTGCTTCAAGCGCGCACGCTCGCCCTCGTTCTCGATCTTCCGGGAGACGCCAACGTGCTGCTCGGAGGGCATGTAGACCAGGTAACGACCGGGCAGGGTGATGTGAGACGTAATGCGTGCCCCTTTGGTCCCGAGCGGCTCCCGGGCGACCTGAGCCAGGACCTCCTGGCCCTCCTTCAAGAGTTCCTCAATGGTAGCCTGGGGGCGTCGGCTTCTGCCAAAGCTGGGCCTCGGCTCCTCCTCCTCGGGGGCCGGTTCGTTCGGCTCGCCATCCTCGCCAAGGTTCAGGAGGCGCTCGTACTCCTCCAGATCCTCAAAGATATCGCGGACATAGAGGAAGGCATCCTTGGCCAGCCCCAGGTCCACGAAAGCCGCCTGCATCCCGGGGAGGATCTTCAGGACGCGCCCTTTGTAGATATTGCCGGCGACGCTCTTATTCTTTGAGTCGTCGATAAGCAGCTCGACCAGGACGCCGTCCTCCAGGACGGCCACGCGGGTCTCCACCATGGAGGAATTGACAATGATCTCCCGCTTCATCGACGGATATCCGATCTCACCTTAACTAGAGCAAACCCGCAGAATGATTGCGCATTATCATTGCGAGCGAAGCGAAGCAATCTCGCCTTTTCAGATTGCGCAGCCTGCCCCGAGCAGTGGCGAGGGGTCTCGCTCCTCGCAATGACACCCTGATCACAACTCGCCATCGAGAACCAGTGCGGTCCTCGCCACACGCAACTTCGTTTCCCATCCATCAAGCTGACCATTGAGAGCGTCCTTCAAGAGGCAGGCCATAATCGCCTGCGGGCGCACGCTGCCGCCCTGACCCGTTTTCAGGCGCAGGCCCCAGCGAAAGGTGTCGCCCTCCTGCGGCAAGATACCTAGCTCTTTGATCAGCGGTCGCGCATCAACTTCCACGATCTTCTCTTTCCGCTGAACGCTCACGGGGATGCTCGACCGGCTCAACCACTCGTCGCAGAGCATCGGCGAACCGATCCTGGCTCTGGTCTCCGGGCCCCATCCATTGAATGGCAGCGAGACCTGATAGGCGGCCTCGCGCACCGACGGCGTGAGTGACGCAGCCGTCAATGGAACCTCCCATGCGCGCAGGAGGCGCAGCTCGGGCGCAAGGTGCCGATTGACCCGCGTCATCAGTTCCTCAGGGGCCATTGCAGCGCTTAGTTCGATATCGGCCAACTCTTGCCATCCCTCAACCCCCACCGGAAGCGCCAGGGCAAACGAGAGCTTCGGCTGCGGATTGTACCCCTGGGAGTAAGCCATCGGAACCTGCGCTCGGCGCAGCGCCCGGCTGAGCGCCTTCATCACCTCCAGGTGCGAAAGGAACCGAAGATCGCCCATCTTTTGAAAAACGAACCGGATGCGCTGCGCTGAAGGTCCGGACCCAGCGTGCGGGGTCCGGGGTGCGGGGTGTCTGTCTGATTCGCATCCAGTCGGCACAGCGATCCAACTTCCCCACGCTCTTCCTTTCCCTTCGCACCTCGCACCTCGGACTTCGCACTATCTTCCCCTACCCTCGCACCTCGCACTTCGCACTTCGCACCGTCTTCCTCTCCCTTCGCACCTCGCACCTCGGACTTCGCACCGTCTTTCTCTCCCTTCGCACCTCGCACCTCGGACTTCGCACCGTCTTTCTCTCCCTTCGCACCTCGCACCTCGGACTTCGCACGTATGACCGGCATTCCGACCTTCTCCGCCCAGGTCGGCCAGTTAGGCAAGCAGATCTCGCCGCAGGCCGAGCAGGGGGCGACGTGGCAATCCGGCGTTCCCCGCACCTCCAGCGCCTTCTTGTACTCCCGCTGCAGGAACTTCTTGCTGACACCGATGTCGATATGATCCCAGGGCAGCGGCTCATCCAGGCCGCGAACTCGGTGGGCGATCGCCCCCGGATCGATGCCGGTCTCGCTGAAGGCCTGCATCCACCGGTCGAATTTGAGATGCTCAGACCAGCCGTCAAACCGGCAGCCTAGCTCATAGCCCCGCTGGATGACTTTGCCAATGGACCGGTCCCCCAAGGAGAAGACCGACTCCAGGAATGAGGACTCGACATCGTGCCACTTGTACGAGACGTTCGCCTCCCGCAGTTTCCGCTTCAGGTAGTGTTGCTTCTCCTTGAGAAGCTCCATCGGCTCCATGGCGAACCACTGGAAGGGCGTGTGCGGCTTCGGGACGAACGAGGAGGTGCTGACGGTCAGACCGAAGCCTCTGGCCGACTCCGCCCGCGCGATCCTCGCCGATTCCCGCGCGACCCGGACCATCTCGTCCAGGTCCTCCTGGGTCTCGGTCGGCAGCCCGATCATGAAGTAGAATTTCACGGCCTCCCAGCCCGATCTAGCGGCGTTCCTCACCGCAGTGAAGATCTGCTCCTCGTCGAACCCCTCCTTGTTGATCACCTTTCGAAGACGCTTGCTCCCGGCCTCCGGCGCGATGGTGAAACCGGTCTTCCGGACCCGGCCGATCTCGTCGGCCACCTGGGGGAAGCGGTTCAATGCCTCTACACGAAGCGATGGAAGCGACAGCGAAATCTTCTCCGGGAGCAGCTCGTCCATCAACGGCGGCACCAAATCGGGCAGGACGGTCAGGTCGGCGATGCTCAGCGACGCCAGCGAGACCTCTTCGTACCCGGTCCCCCGGATCGCCTGGCGCGTCATCTGCAGGATCTCCTCGGCCGATCGCTCCCGAAGCGGCCGGTAGAGGTAGCCGGCTTGGCAAAAGCGACACCCCTGCGTGCACCCCCGCATCACCTCGATATTGGCGCGGTCGTGGACGATCTCCATGAACGGGACCGGGAACGCGCCGTAGTCGATGCCGTCGAGCCGGATCGCCGTCCGCTTCCGGATCGTCTCGCCCCGATGCAGCGCCGGGACATAGCAACCCTGGATCTTGCTCCAGGCCTCAAGGAGCGCCTCCCGTCGGCCGCCGGATGCTTTCCAGCGGAGCACCGCGTCGCAGATCTCGAGGATCGCCTCCTCGGCGTCACCCAGCAGGAACAGGTCGATGAACTCGGCGATCGGCTCCGGATTGAAGGCAACGGGACCGCCGGCGATCACGAAGGGATCGCCGTCTCGACGCTCCTCGCTCCGAAGCGGAATGCCGGCCAGGTCCAACATATTGAGGATCGTGGTGTAGGAAAGTTCATACTGAAGCGTGAAACCGATCAGATCGAAATCGGCGAGGCTGTAGCCGGACTCCATGGTGCAGAGGGGGATCCGGCGCTCGCGCAGCAGTTGCTCCGCATCCACCCAGGGCGCATAGGCTCGCTCCGCGAGAAACTCCGGCCGCCGGTTCAGGATCTGATAGAGGATCTTCAGTCCCAGATGGGACATGCCGATCTCGTAGGTATCGGGGAAGGCGAGCGCGACCTTGACCTTCGCGAGGGAAGGGTCCTTCTTGACGGCGTTCCACTCCATCCCGATGTA
>JACQQF010000076.1 GCA_016207095.1 Candidatus Methylomirabilota bacterium
CGCCGGGGGCGACGAGGGCGTCGCCACTCTTGCACCCGTCCGGCACCAGCGTGCAGTGCAGGCGGAGGATCGCCGGCACCTGGACCTTGCCCGCCACGGGCGTGGCGATGACGGTGCTGCTGCCCACCTTGACCCGCTCCACCGCCGGCTCAGGCGGTTGTAGGGCGAGCACCTCGGCCACGGGCGGCTGGCCCCCCGCAGCAAATCGGGCGCCCACCACCAGGGCCCGCGCCCCCTCCTTGTCGAGGCCGGTGAAGGTCCCACGCACTTGCACCACTCCGCTCGGAGGCGCAGGCGGAAGCGGCGGAGGCACAATGGTCAGCGCGCCGGGCCGCCGGGCGACCTCCTGGGTCTCATCGTACAGGACAAGATCATATGTTCCCGCCCCGAGGTCGGGGAGCCTCACTTCGGCGAGATTCGGGCTTTCAGCGAGGTACCCCTTGGCGACCTGGGTGCCGATGAATGCCCGCAGAAACGGGCGCAGGTTCTTCCCTCGGAGTTGCACGCGTAAATCCTTCCCCTCGCTCAACGTCGAGGGCTCCACAGCGGTGATTTGCGGGGCCGGGGGGCGGAAGAGCACGAAGGCCCCGTAGCCGAGAGGGATGAGCAGGAGAAAGAGCAGCCCGACCGCCGCATCGATGAGATTTACCTTGCCAAAGAGGCGTCCGCGGTCGTCAATCAGAGACATAGCGCACCCCCTCCCTCACTCTTTGCCGATTCCTTGTCTTCTCCCGCCGCCGCCTTCGGGGGCCCCGACAGGATAGCGGGAGGTGAGGCGGAAAAGCACCGAAACCATTCCCAGTGCGCTCAGCCACACGACAGATGGCACCACCGTATCTCTGAAGCGCACCAAGGAGCCGAAATTCCCGCTATGTAGGGCAATCACGCCGGCGCCAACGAAGATGCATCCAGCCAGAATGAAGGTGACAAGGGCGTCTCTTCGCAGCCCAGCCAGAAAGCCTGCCGCTGCCAGCACCACCAGGGCATACCAGACGATCTGCTGTGGCAGGAATACCAGCATTGGAGATGAGGCAGTCTGCCAGGGGAGAGGAACGGCCACGAAGCTGACCGCTGCCCTGACAACAAATCGCAGAGCCTCCGGAGGAGTCATCGAGGGGATTGATGATTGGCCTTCAGAATAGAATCGCTGGTCGAGGAGCTTGTATGCGTGCCCTTGGGTTCTGACGTTTCCAAGGTGTACGATAGCAGCACGTCTAAGCTGCCCCATGATCTGGTCCTGGATATCAGACCGAGTAACAAGGTAACGACCCACTATAGATGAAAAAATCAAAAACGCCATGAAAAGCCACACTCTTAGTGTGGCGAACCTAGCAACTAAGCCACTGACTATGCCAAAGACTACAGTAACGAACCCTCCAGCCCTGACGGTACTGATAGCGCCTATCGCCCCAACTGAAACAGCAATTGCAAGTAGGCGCTTCGACCAGTTACTTGCCCGCACCGCCTTCACCGTCCCGACCAAGGCCATCGCCATCAAGAAGAAGTAGAGCGACTCTTTTAGCGCCGAGATGGACCAGAGGAAGAGGCTGGGCAAAAAGAGCAGGACGAGTAGCCCACCGAGGGCCGGCAGCGGGCCGTAGGCACGCCGAACCATACGGTGAAGCGCCACTGCCCCAGCCAGGAAGAGCCCCGCATTGAATAGGTGCACTCCATAGGGCGCCGGCCCAAGGAGGACCTGCAGGTAGGCAAGGACATAGTGGTAGCCGGTCCACCCGTACCCACGGTCAAAGACAAACCAGAGGTGGTCGGGAGGGATGGGGATCCACAACCATGTATTGCGCATCAAGAGGGAACGTCTTATCGCCAAGCTTTCGTCACCAAAAAAAAAGGAGAAGGAGTGGTGGTCGTGATCTGCAAGCAGGAAAAACCCAGCGATAACCAACAGCCTCAGGAAAAGGGCAACGACCAGCAAGCTCAGCACCCAACGGCGCTCGCCATCGGGTAATCCAGTGCCGGCGCAGGTTAAGAGCAGGGCCATCGCCAGGCCGAACCAGACGGTCATGGGCGACAGGGCGTAGACGGTGCCTACAATGACGGCCACTACCGTCGCCAAGAGCAAGGCCAGCCCCGGTAAACCCAGGGCCCTACGCTGGGCATCCCGCCGTTCTCTTAAATCCCCTCCCATGCGGAACAAAATTGCCATGTAGGTCACCGCTTGATCCCGCAGCCCCAGCGTCCTGTCGGCGTTATCCTCTCCTGAACGCTTGCGTCAGAACCTGACCCAACTGTCCGTTCGCTCCGCTGATCAGAACTCGCACTTCACTCTTCGTCTCCTCAGGGGTATCGCTACCGCTGGGCGGTATCCGCCGATATCAATTCGGTGTACAGCTCATGGTATTGTCGGGCACCGGCCTCGAGATCGAAGTAGCGCTCGGCGACCTCCCGGCAGCGCTTGCCAATCCCCGGGTCACGCAGCACTTCCCTAACGGTGTTTAAGGACGCTTCAAATTCTTCGATCATCGTATTTTCCAGGACCACGCCGGCGCTGTGGCGTCGCACGATAGAGCCGGAATCACCGACGCCATCATTGATGATGACGGGAACCCCGCATGCGAGAAACTCCCCTAACTTCGTGGCTGCGGACCCGCGCTTGGAAAAGCACACACGGATGAAAAACATTCCAAGGTCCATTAATCTGATGTAGCTCGGCATGCGGGAGAAGTCAGCTTGAGTGAGCACCAGCCTTTCCACCGGGATACCGGCTGCCATCGCATCCTCATAAAGGGTTTGGTGATCATCACGGGTCACGATCAGGATCTTCATTCTTTCGAGCTTCTTCACCATCAAGCTCAGGTACTCCAGCATCGCCTGCCGCAAGTACCAATTGCTCATGGTCCCCACGCAACCCACCACGCAAAAGCCGGAGAGGCCGAGCGCCTCCACCAGAGCGTTATCCTTCGGGCCCGGGCTGAATGACTGAAGGTCGGTACACGTCGGGATGACACGGACGCTCGTGGTCGGCGGCAACCGATATCCCAGTTCCGGAATGGCCTTAGCCCCTTCGTCGGTCAGACAGACGACCGCATCGGCTGATTCGAGGAACCTACGCTCGCACCGCTTGGTCATGGCATGGATGAGACTGTCACGGGACCAATGCCCGCCATCGACCTTCTCATCCGCCCAGAATCCTCGCATGTCGAAGAGAAATCGCACCCCGAACAGCCGCTTTAATGCCAGCCCGACGAGAGCTGCCACGTATCCTCTGACATGCACCAACTGGATACGCCGAGAGCGGGTCAGCACAATGCTCACGGTAAGAGCCCTGAGCACATCATACGCCGTCGAGGCAACCAACGGCCGCTTGTGGTATCGCAGCGGAACCCACTCAATTCCCCTCCTCCCTAGGCGTGAACGCATTTTCTCCACACGCGTGGTCTCGGCGAGGTCCCACTTCTTCTCGAAAGAAATAAGCGTGATACGGCCTTGCCTCGATAGATACTCCAGGTACGCAATGACCTGTGACTCTCCCAGGGGCTCAAGGACGCCGTCGTACGATACGTAAAGAACCCTCGGCACACAAGCTTCACAGTCGCCAAGGAAAGCCTTGGCCCACAAGTCTTGACTCGTCACTCGATTTCCATGCTCGGGGAGGAGGTCGTCATCAGGATTGGAAGGAATGTCACTCTGGCCCATTGAATGCTCGTAGCGAACGGCCGGAGCTATAGTATCTGCCATACCCCCAGATCATCCCGAGTCAACACGCAGTGGAAGATCCCTTACAAATTCCCTGTACCATTCGATCGTTTCCCTCAGCCCTTGCTCGAGCGTGTATCTCGGTTTCCAGCCAAACTGATTCCTCGCTTTCTCGGCATCCAGGTATTGATGAGGAATCTCATTCGAGGCGTCGTTCAGGATGACGGGCTCGAGATCCTCCCGCCCCATCAACCGTTGGATGCATGAGACAAGCTCTAGTACGGTTACCTGTAACTCATTGCTGAAATTGTATGCTTCACCGAACGCACGAGAATTCAACAGGGCTTCGGCAACCAGAATGTAGGCGTCTACCGCATCCTTGATATAGAAGTAGTCGCGAATGAGTGTGCCGTCGCTCCGGATTATCGGACGTTCTCCCTGGAAGAGAGACCTAATAGTCCCCGGAACAATCCGATTGAAATTCAGATCCCCGCCCCCGTAGAAGTTACCGCAGCGGGTAATTGCAACCGGAGTGGTATAGGTGTGCCAATACATTTGTGCAATCAAGTCCGCGCAGCTCTTTGACACGTCATAAGGGTGCCGCCCTACCAGAGGCGTGTCCTCGCGATAGGGAAGTTTGTCCTGAGTTCCATAGGCCTTGTCGCTCGACGCGAGTACGACGGCACGCACTCGGCGCGCCCTCCTGACGGCCTCCAGAACATTCCAGGTCCCTGCAATATTGGACGAGAAGGTGGAACGAGGGTTCTCGTTGGCTATGCTGACTAAGGTCTGCGCGGCTAGGTGAAAGACGACTTCTATCTCATACTCATTGAGGATCCGTTCGATCAGGTCAAAATCCTCGACCGCTCCACGGACGCACACCACCTGGTTGTGAAGACCCATCACGTAAAAATTAGACCTCGGCACGCTGTCGCGCACCAATCCGATCACGTCGGCTTGACGCCGGCAAAGCCACGCCGTAAGCCAAGCGCCTAGGAGCCCTGTGCATCCTGTCACGAGCACTCGTCGTTGTTTCCACATGCTGGCGGTCATTTGCTCCCTCGAATCGCTACGCGTACGCGCGGAAAAATCATTCCCCCCCCCGGCGATACCACCGCACGGTTTCCTCTAGCCCGTCCTCCAGACTCGTCGTCGCGGACCAGCCGAGTAATCGCTTGGCCTTGTCCGTTTGAGCGGTCAGGCTCATGATTTCATCAGGACGGTAGGGTAAAGCGCCCCATTTCAACATGTTCTGACCGTCCATGGATCGGACAATGATCTCGCCGATTCGTCTCAAGGGGACAGGGTGACCGCCTGCTAAATTTACGATCTCTCCGGAAGGAAACTCTTCCGCTTCGACCAACCGGACATAAAGACTCACCGCATCGGCCACATATGAGTAGTCACGTATTTGCTCCCCTCCTGAAAGTTCGATCGCTTCCCTCGACAGGCACGCGCGGATGACCCGAGGAACAAACTTATCGCTCCGGTCGGCAGGACCGTAAATGCCGAACGGGCGTACTACGACACTGGGCAGATCAAGGGCTTTAGACAATTGGCTTACGAGCAATGTCGAGGCGGCCTTGGTAACTCCGTACATGCTGATCGGTTCAAGAACTTCTTCTTCTGAAACGGGGAGAGGTTTGTTGCCGTACTCGAAGCAGGATCCGCTATGAATGAACCGTCGAACTCCCGCCTCTGCCGACTTTTGTAACAGGAGCTGTGTCCCCGAGATGTTGATCTTTATCCCCTCTTCGTACGATCGCTCGCTGTAATTCATGCCGTAGGCGGCACAGTGAATGACGACTTTGGGTTGTGTCGCCCGCAAAGCCGAACGGATAGAGGCCCCATCCCCAAGGTCCAGCGGTACCCACTGGACCTTGCAAGGCGGACCCGTCAGTCGCCAACGATTTGAGCACGGCCGGTACGTAGCGACAACTTCCTGCCCCTTTGCAACCAGTGTTCGCACAAGGTGCGATCCGAGAAACCCCGTCGACCCTGTCACCAAGACTGCTCCCATGCGCGTCACACCCATCCCATCCCGGTCGTCACCATATCTTCCACGGCGCTTTACCCGAATCCCACAATTCCTGCAGCCGATGTTTCTCCCTCAGTGTGTCCATCGGAGCCCAGAAGCCTTCATGGCGAAAGGCCATCAGCTCTCCATCGTTGGCCAGACTCTGCAGGGGACCTGCCTCCCAGACCGTCCTATCACCGTCAATGTACTCGAAGACTCCGGGCTCCAGTACGAAGAAGCCCCCGTTGATCCAGCCGGCCTCCGTCTGCAACTTTTCGCCAAAGGCCCGGACGTCGCTCTTCTCCAGAACCAAGCTTCCGAAACGTCCGGGCGGCCTCACCGCGGTCACGGTGGCCAGTTTGCCGTGGCTGCGATGGAACCGGAGCAACGCCCTGATATCCACGTTGCCGACGCCGTCTCCGTAGGTCAGCATGAACGTTTGGTTTCCGACCCATTGGCTTAAACGCTTGACTCGTCCTCCCGTCTCCGTATGCAGTCCGGTATCAACAAGCGTGACGTGCCAGTCTGGGGCAATGTTGCTATGGTAGTCGACCTTTCCGGTTGCCAGATGCACGGTCATATCGCTGGTGTGAGGGTGAAAGTTGAAAAAGTATTCTTTGATCACTTCCGCTTTGTAGCCGAGAGCGAGAAGAAAGTGCTGAACGCCCCACGCGGCATAGATGTTCATGATGTGCCAGAGGATCGGCTGGCCTCCGATCTCCACCATCGGCTTGGGACGGATGTCGGTTTCCTCTCTCAATCGGGTCCCCATCCCGCCGCAAAGGATTACGACCGGAATGGAACGGAGCAGAGTTCGTTTGGTTTTCCGCATGGTCTACAAGATGGTTACGCTTCCGGCTTCTCGATACCTTGGGCGCCTTGCTGGGCGCGCACGATGTAGCACGGCCGTCCCTTCATGTTCTCAAAGATGCGGTCCACGTACTCACACACGATCCAGAGCGAGAACTTCATGCTCGAGCTCTGGCACGATGGCGTCCGTTGACGCGGGAGGCGTGACCCCGGGGGGCGCGTTGAGGCGTCCGGGTCAAGCCTCGTTGACGACCCTGGAGATGGCCTCGATGTCGTTCTCCCCAATGTCGTCGTACATGGGCAGGCATACCGCCCTTTGCGCCAGGCGATTGGTGACAGGCAGCCCGTTGAGCTTCGGGAATCGACGTCCGAAGGGCTGGGCGTGCACCGGCTTCGCGTAATAGTCCCTCAACTGCACGGCCCGAGCGGCCGCATGGCGGATAATCCGGTCCCGATCCTTTCCGATGGGCGAGAGCGCGGGGAAGAACGGATAGGTTGAAAATTCGCCCTTCTCTTGGAATGCGAATCCGCGCAGGCAATGACGATAACGGGCGGCGGCGGCACGCCGTCGCTCAACGCTTGATGGGAGCTGCCTGAGGCTATGCAACCCGATGATGGCCTGGAATTCCGTCAATTTGGCATTGAGGCCTGGGAATTGAGATATTCTCTCGCGATTCAGTCCGAAATTCTTCATGTCCTCGATCCGCGCGATCAAGTCCGCGTCCTGACTGGCGACGATGCCGCCTTCGCCCACGGCGAACGGCTTTGTCGCGTGCATTGAGAAGAATTCAGCCGTGCCCTTGGTCCCTTGTCGAGTCCCATCCCCATATTGGCCGCCGAATCCTGCTGCCGAATCGATGAGGAGGGGCACATCCAATCTGCGGGCGATCTCCCGCCAGGATTCGACATCGGATGGAGAACCGAAGGTATTGCAAAGAAGTACGGCGCCGATCTTGTCCTTCCTCTTGAGGATATCCTTCTCATGGCTGGGATCCATCTGCCAGCTCAAGGCATCGACGTCGGCGAAAAGCGGCATGAGCCCCACCCAATCGATCGCTGACACGGTGGCCACGAAGGTATAACTCGGCACCAAAACCTCACGTCGCTTCCCGTTGACGGTTGCCCGCAGGCCAAGCATCAGCCCGGCCGTGCAATTGGAGACCACGGCCACTCCCATGCCGTCCAGACATTCCCCGATTTTGGCCGTCAAGAGCCTTTCGAACGGGCCCATGTTCGTAAAGCAGCCGTTGCGATAGACCTCTTGGAGATCCGGCAGCATTTGCGCCAGCTTGGGAATGTTCGGCTTCAGGAACGGGTACCTGATTTTCATCGATTTCGCCGCGGTGACTACGCGCGCCCCATGGGTCGCCTCACCCGCCCGGGCGCCGCCGCGCAGTTTCCCCCGGCGGTCGGGGAGCGCCGCGTTCAGACGCGACCTATCCAGTGTCGCAATTTCTTCCTTCGGGTCGCGGGAACGCCCGCGACCATGGTCATCGGCTCGTCAATGTCTTGCAGGACCACGGAGCCTGCTGCCACGACGGTGCCGATCCCGATCGAAACGCCGTTGGCGATCGTGGCACCCATGGCGACGAAACTGCCGTCCTCAAGAACGACGCCTCCGCCGAGCGTGCTGTTGGGTGAGCACGTGGTGAAATCCCCCAGCCGGCAGTGGTGCGAAACGACGGCTCCGGAATTGATCAAGACATGGTTCCCGATGGTGACTTCCGCCGTTATGACCGCGAGGGGAGCGACGACGCAACCATGACCGAATGTGACGCCGGGCCCGACGCAAGCCTGAGGGTGTATCAGATTCGTGAACCGAAACGATTTGAGGCGCTCGGCCAGCTTCCTTCTTCCAAGAGGGCTACCGACGGCCAGCACCAGGTCGACGGTGTCTTTCAGAGAGTGGAGGTTGGCGATGTCGATGACCCTGGTGCCGCAGACCCTTTTTCCCTTAGGAGCGTCATCTTCGGAAAAGAACAGGACTCGTCTGTTCGATGCCTTGGCGATGGCCCAGACTTCGCGCGCGTGACCACCGGCTCCGACAAGGCCTAAGGCCCTCACACTCTTTCCCATGACTTTTAGAGACCCGCTCCCGCTTTCGGCATCTCAATCACCGTGACGTTCTCGCGCGGCCTTCGCAGCGCGAACCCCACGCGGTTGATCCGATGCAAAAGGCCTTTCGGCAATAGCGACAGACCAAGGCCGGCCAGGACCCGGGGATGGAAGAGCTGCGGAGGATGCAACCGGATCGCCTCCCGCAAGCATTCCCGAGCCCAGGCCCCGTCCTCCGCCACCCTGACTCCTTGCCACGCCATGCCCCGCAGATGACGCGCCATGAACAGCGCCCAAAGGCCGCTCAGGTGCTTGGGGAACTCGGGGTTGCTAGGAAGCCTGTTGAACACCTCAAGGAACACCTCCTTGTTGAACTTGATCGCCTTCCCATAATTGTGGAGGTGGTCTCTCATCACAACGAGGGGCTCGTTGAGGAAGAAAAACTTAAATTTGAACGCCATCCGAAAGAAGACGCCCTCGCCTTCGCACATGGAATCATCCTCGAAGAGGTAGCGTAACCTGCACACTCTGCGAACCAACGGTGATATGGGATTGATGCCCCCCTGAGAATGGAACTTCAGGAACATGTCCTCCAGGATGTAGCCCGAGGACTGAAGGCCGCTGGCGAGCCATTGATCTCCCGTCACATCGTTAAGTCGATAGCTTGGAGAATAAACCACGCCATAGTCGTCTCCCAACCCTGAAAAACACTCGAGCTGGCGCTCAAGCTTGCGTGGCAGGTAGTAGTCATCGGAATGGAGCTGCGAGATGAATTCGCCCCGCGCCATCTTGATCGCCTCGTTCCAGCGGGCCCCTGTCAAGACATTATCAGGGTGGAACAGGAGCCGTATCCGTCGATCAAGCGAGGCGTAGCGCCGAACGACGTCCACCGTTTGATCCGTCGAACCATTGTCGCTGATGATAAGCTCCCAATCGCGAAAGGTCTGCTGAAGGACGCTTTCCACGGCTTGTCCGATCCACCGGCCGTGGTTATAGCTGTAAAGGATGACAGAAACCTTCGGTGGCACCTGATCCTCAGAGAAGGTGATAGAACTTTGTTTTTGAAGGGGGTGGCTCGAACACCCTCAAGAAACCCCAACAGATGCCTATGATTAACTCTTTCCCCATGTTCTTGTCAAGATGCTCATGCGGCGCGCCGAAATGTTAGCCATGGCGGGATCGTCTTTCCCAGATGGTGATGGTCGGGCCTCTTGACCTGCCCCGGGAGAAGAGCGGCCAGTTCCTGATCAGGCGGTAGTCTTCGTCCATGAGGTGCGGGAAGAATGCCGTGAATGCGACCGTCGGCGCGATGGTCGCCAGGACGTCGTATCGGCGTCGGATGCCCTCCTTGACCGCCTCCCGTTTCTCACCATAGTCCCCGGTCATCATCAACAAGCCGGCGAGTTCTTTGCCGGCCGACCTGTCCTTATCGCTTGTCATGATGAGGTAGGGGGGACGGTCCCTGGTGATGGCTTCCGAATCCAGAAAGGGGACCTTGAGGATGTCGTACGCCCTGGCGTTGTCATACAGATCGTCATAGTGCGCGAGCCGCAGCGTTGCCGTCCGCCCGGTCCCCTTGTTCTCTATTATGAATGCGATGTCGCGTTCCAGGGTTGAGCGAGTCTCCACAAGTGGCGGGCCAGACGTGGGAACCGCAAAAACGTAGCCTTCCGCCATGATCGTGGCCCCCCCAGGGATATGCCCCTCGATCCAGGTCTTGGCCATCGTCTTGGTGCTGGGACTGCGCATCACCTGCATGAGTCTGACGGAGTCCAAGAACGTCGGAGTCGCCACGACCGCGGCAAGAAATAGACTCGCCCCGAGGGACCCTCTGCCCCGAAGCTTCTCCACGACGGCGTCCACAAACCTGGCCGCGAGGATGAGCAGGAAGGCAACGGCCGGCAACAGGTGGTAGGCGAATCCCAGTGAACGCATGAACAGGAGATAGAAGAAGAACGGGAAGGACAGCATCAGGAGGTCCCATTTCGAGCGATTGTAGAGGGCGAAACCGAGGCCCAGAAGCGACGCGAGTTCGAGAGGGATTCCGAGACCGTTGCGCAGGTGATGCGTGAACAGGAACAGCCAGGCATTCCTGTCAGGATTATTGCCAATGTACGCGCCACTCAACCTGTGGAAGACGTCCCCGTAGAAAGCGGCCGGATCAAGAAGGAACTGCGGCATGCCGACGCAGAATCCGACGACCACGAAGACGGAGCCGAGCACGGCAAGATGGACGAATGCCCTGGTTCTATGCTCGTGATCCGCGCATTTCATGAAAGCGGCGACAGTCAGGGTGACGACCCCGAAACCCGCATGATACTTGCATGCCGCGGCGAGGCCGACGAGCGCGGCCGCGGCACAGTAGAACCTCCGCTCCTTCGGTTGCTCCACGCTCCGGACCGCGAGATAGGTGGCCATCAGCAGCAGGAAGACGGCGGGCATGTCCGCCAGCGCAAGAAACGACATCTGGAACATCAGCAAAGAGAAGCCCGTGAAGAGGCTCGCCACCAGGCCCACGCGCGGGTGGTACACCCGTGAGGCGATCGCATGGGACAGCCACACCACCCCCACGCCGCACAGCACGGCCGTCACCCTCGCCAATAAGAAGAAGGAAGTCGGGTCCTTGATGTAGGCCAGGAGGAAGTCCGTTGAGGAGCTGAAAAGGCCCAGCATGCGGCCCAGCACGAAATACGCCGCGTATTCGAGGAACAAGACCTGCGGGTATAGAGCGCCGTGAAGGTATGAGGACAGCTTGAATGTTCCCGTACCGAAACGGAGGGCGGTTTCAACGTAGGTCGCTTCGTCCAGAGAGCTGAAATAGGGCAGGTCCGAGGCAACGGGAAGAATCCTCATCCCCAGCGAAGCGGTGAGGACCGCCAGGAGCAGAACCGTTTCTCTGTTGATCCTCAATTTCTTTCTAATCACGGTCCGCTTTTTTGAAAATTAGGAACATCTCTCCCGGAATTTTCATGGTGAGTGATTTGTGTGCGAGCCGAGGGTGGCAGAAAATCGGCTTTGTTATTTTGTGAAGCCACGGATAACGCGCCAAGGATCTGTTGACGGATCTCAGGGACACAATATACGGATACGTGCCCCGATACACCGGCTCAAACCCGTTCTTGGAAAACAACTCATTAATGGATTTTTCTGTGAACATCTGTATGTGCTGGCCCAGGTAATACCACCATCGCCTCCCGAGCAGGCGGCTGGGCAGGGAGCTGACATCGCCTGTCCACAAGGCCACGTAGCCGCCCCTGTTGAGCAGGTCACGGATGTACTTAACCTGCGCATCGGGGTTTTCGAGATGTTCGATGACGCCCCACAACGTAATCATGTCGTACAAGGTGCGGGGATGAAATTCTTCCAGTCGTTTCTTGTGAACTCTGAGTCCTTTTCTCTCAGCCAAGTCAACAGCCCAGTGCGATAGCTCGAGCCCCTCGGCATCGTACGTGTGGGCGGCAACAGACAAAAAGAAACCCGCCGAACAGCCAACATCCAGCAATCTGCCGGAGGGAAGAAAGCGCTTCAATACTTTTATGACTTTTTCAAAAGTGGCTACGTAATCTTTTTCGTGGGACAGGTAAGCGTTGTCTGCTATGTCCTGGTATTCCTGCCAGATGTCGTCCGGGCGAGGGGAAGCATACCGGTGTGTGCAGTGAGGACATTCGACGATCTGAAAGGTCAACTTATGACGGACGGTAAAATCATAGCCAAATTCCGCGGGTGCCCCGGCAAGTGTATCGTGGTAAACAATTCTCTTTTCGGATGTGCCGCACACCGGGCAGGGAATCTCAACCAAGTTGTAGGACATCAAGTATGTCTCGTAGGTATCTTGACAACCAGGGAAAACCGGGCGAGGTGCCTTCAGGCTGGTGCGTATTTCGGATTCGTCACCGAACAAGAGTTAGTGCCCCCTGACGTCATCCCCCGGAGAATACAGCCGCTCTGCGGCCAGAGCATTTTCGGGGTCATGAGGAACCGGGTCTCGATAGATCCGAAGATCTTTTCCAGAAGCATCGAGTAGCCGTCAGGAGTTCGCACGAACCGGCCTCTGTCAAGGGACAGCATCAGGCGATCAACCCATTGCTGTGACGGCGTCCAACACGGCTCCCATGCGAGAAGGAGTCCGCCAGCGCGCAATGCCCCCCGTGCACTCGCAGCGAGAGCAAGGACCTGTGTGTCGTTGAGATGGTGCAGGACGCTCACAATTAGTACGATGTCGAACTCCCCGAGAGGCTGTTGTGCGAGTTCTTCGGCCGATACGCACAGAAATCGGCCAAGACTGCCGTACCGTTGCTGGGCATAGTGAATGTATCTGGGATTGGGGTCACAACCCGTGTACGCGACGCCCTCCGGCATGTACTCGATATTTCTGCCGTGGCCGCAGCCGATCTCCAGAACCCGAGATCCGGGGGGAATGTCCGCGTACTGTCTGAAAAACTCACGTCGCCCTGCGGCGGCTCCCGATACTCCCAATATCAGCGAATAGCACCATGGCTGGTTGAGGATCCGGTAGACACGACCCCTCTCAGGTCTCGACCTCATGATTGCTGATCGTGCCTTGCCGCGGACTCGAGGCCGTATGTGCGGTCCACCACGTACAGTGGCCGGCCCTGCACTTCCCTGTATATGCGGCCCACGTATTCGGCAACCACACCTATGGAGATGAGCTGAAATCCGCTGAGCAAGAGAATCGCAATTATCGTGCTGGCGAAACCGGGCACCTCCCGGCCGAAGATGGCGGTGCGGAGCACAATGACAATCGCGGCGAGCAGCGCCAGGCCGGAAATGGAGGATCCGACGTACGTCCACACGCGCAACGGCCGCGTGGTGGACGACATGATCGCCTCCAGGGCATATCCCCACAGGAACAGGCTTGTGGATTTGGATTCGCCGGTCGGCCGCGCCGGCCGGTCAAACATGACGGCAGTGCTGCGGAATCCGACCCACGTTGACAGCGCACGCAGGAACCGCGCGCGTTCGGGCATGCTGCAAAGAATGTCGACGATCCTCCGGTCCAGGAGCCTGAAATCCCCTGTGTTCGGCGGAATCGGAATTTCGCTGACAAAATTGAACAACCTGTAGAACAAGGCATTCGCCCTTCGCCTCACCCTCGTCTCAATTCCCGAGCTGCGCCGCGTCGCATACACGACATCAAACCCCTCCCTCCACTTTGCAACAAACTGGGGAATCAGTTCGGGCGGGTCCTGAAGGTCCGGATCCATCAATATCACCGCTTGTCCGGCGGCATGATCAAGCCCGGCGGAGAGGGCGGCCTCCTTGCCGAAGTATCTTGACAGGCTGATCACCTTGATCTCCGGATGTCCGCTGCGCCATGCCAACAGTCTGCCCAGCGAGTCGTCCCTGCTGCCGTTGTCAACGCAGATGATCTCGTAGGGCACGCCCAGTTTCCCGAGTTCAGGGAGCAGATGGTCAAAGAGCATGTCAATAACGCTGCTCTCATTGAGAAATGGCACGATCACGGACAGCAACGCGTTGTGATCTCTTGTGGGTGTCGTCATCGGAGCTACAAGGGCAGGGCGAGCGGTTTCATTGAGCCGGGACCGTCCCCACAGCGCCATCGAGCAGCTTGCGGAGATCATAGATACGGATTTGCGTAGACAGCGGATCGGCGAAGATCCGAGCCAGCGCCTGCCCGCTCTGCGCATCTTCGCCCACGACAACCAGCGCGGCACCGATCGGATTGTCAATGACCGCCTCGGGAACAGCGGCGCGCTCGAACTCCCGCAGAGCCGGGCCGAGCGGATTCCCCCACTCTTCCATCACATTGACACGGTAATCCAACACCAACAGTCGTACGCCGGTCTTCTGATGTAACTCGCGCAAACCCTGCAGCGTCAGAGGGAGCCCATACGTTCCTCGGAACGATCCGAGGTAGTATTGGTCCACGGGGAAACCGCCGCTCACCTGCTGCGCGTCGCCATGTTCCAGCACATAGCGCGCCTGCTCCTCATGTCCGGACCGCAGCGTCGTTACCGCCCACGCCCGCGGAGCGCCGAGCGCGGCGACCAAAAGAAGAGCCACCCCAAACGCCGGGACACGCAACGGAACGGCCATTCTCGTTCGTAGGACATCCAGCACCTGGATAAGTCCCACTGCCGCCCAGATCGCGACAAACGGAAGTATGGCCACGGTCATCCGCGAAAAGATCGGACTCCGGACCGCCCCTCCCAGGGTGGCGGACATAAAGTGGACGCCCGCCAGCAGGAGCAGCAACGCGGTTCCCCAATTCCGCCATTTCCGGAAGGCGGTGCCCACCCATCCGACGAGTCCGAGCGCGCAGACCAGCAGCCCCTCGGAATCAAGCAACAGACGAGAAAACCGATCGAGACCTGAAGGCAGCGTCCACTTAAGGAAGCCCATCTGAAAGCGGAGTTGGGCAAGGTAGGCCCCTCTCGCGGCTGGAACATGTCCATACGCAACCGGGATCATGATTCGGTAGAACAGCTCGAACAGGCCGATCACCGCCAGGAATGAAAGACCCATCACCACACAGCCTAGCACGTCGCCCGGTTTGCGATCGTAGAGAAGCCTTAGGCCACAAATCCCGAATATCACGAGCACATAAAGCAGGAGGTTATAGTGCGCGCCATAGGCACAGGCGAGACAGGCACCCGCGAGCGCGAGGCGGCCGAACGCGGGCCTGATGAATGTACCCAGGTATAGATACACTCCCAGCGTGAGAAAGAAGCTGGACATCGCGACCGAGGCCTGGGAGCCGGAGTAGTAGGCGTGATAGCTCGATACCGATAGGACCAGCGCCGACGCCAGGGCTACGTCCTCATCGAACACGTGTCGAGCGATGGCATAGACAACGAGGATCGTCGCCAATCCGAACACGAAGGAGAGCAGGCCAACCGATCCAGGCGTTAACCCCATGACAACGCCATAGACCGTCGTGATGAGGTCATATGCCGGCTTGCCGCTGAATGCCCAGTACGGTACCTTTTCGGTATCGAATGGGGGACGCTCCGGAAACGGCCTGGGTGCGCCCGTGAGACCTGCGGCCTCGCGGATCGCAAGGACTCCGGGCTGCACGCTGAAGAGGAACTGCGCCTCATCCCAATGAAACAATCCTCGCTGGATCGCGGGAAGGCGAAGCGCGACCGCCAGCATCAGCACGAGAGCGAGGGACACGCCGTGTCTTAGCGATGGCTCTCGTAGTTCAGCGAGTACCATAGGCCCTCGACTCAGCTCCATGGGCGTACTTCCACTGGCGTCTCCGGTCCGCTGACCGGCGGCGGCGGAACCGCAGCCGCCCGATCGAGAAAGTCCATGCAGACATCGGCTATGGCCCGCGGCAGGCTCGAGATCACGGGCCCTGCGATCACACGCGGATTCCTCAGCGCCCGGCGATTGTGCCCGATCGCCCGGCGAAGCCATGTCCGCGCCTGCGCGTAGTTCCGCCCGCGCCGCATGGTCTGCCAGCCATTGAGGCGATAGCTTCCCCCGATGGCGATGCCGCGGAGATGCTGGAGCACTGGGGCAAAATCAGGACGGCCGAAGAGGTGTTCGTACCTCAGAACATCGCGCCGGAGGTTGGCTTCGATCTCCTTGCCCATGCTGCCGGGATGATCGCGCATCACGACCAGCGGCTCCGGAAGCGGATAGAACAGATAGCCCAACGCAATCTTCGCGTACACGCCCTCGCCTTCCACGAAGATGCTCTCGTTGAAGGGATGCCGCAACAGACATTCCCGAAGGACCAGCGGTGCGATCGGCGGGAAGAACCGAGGCTCCGTCAAGAGCGCATGCAGGACGTTTCCGCGATGGCGCCCGCAGGGCACCGGATGGAGCTGCCCATCCGGCATCAGGCGATAGCCAGTGGAGTACACGACACCGTATTCACTCGGAAGCGCTTCGAACGGCGCGACCTGGCGCTCGAGCTCTGTCGGCAAGTAATAGTCGTCGGAGTAGAATAGCGAGAAGTACCGACCGTGCGCGGTGCGAATCCCGTGGTTGAGAATGGCCGTGATCGGCGTGTTCCGCTCGTAGCGAATCACCGTGATCTGGGGGTGCCGGCGGTATGACTCGATGATCTGTGGGAAGTTGTCGGTGGACCCGTTGTCGAGCACGAGTAGCTCCCAGCTCCTGAAGGTCTGGGCCAGGACGTGGTCAATCAATTGCTGCACCCACTGACCGTGGTTGTAGGACGTCATGACTACCGAGACCTCGGGGTCCATCACCCAGCCTCCAGCACGCGCAGCTCGGTCAGGGAAGACCCCGGCGCGCCGACTGCCGCATCAGCAGATGGTGGAGCGCGGGTACCATCCTGAGGTCCTGCAAGAATGTCCGGTCCTCTTCGTTGAACAAACCAAAGACCCGGACCAGCACGCACGCGCTCGCCGCGGCTCCCACTGCCCCCACCACGTAGAACCTCGCATCATCCAGCAACAGAAAAGACAGACAGACCACCAGCATCGGGACGCCCAGTGCACCCATCTGAAAGATGCGGCAGCCCAGCCGCCGCCGGACGAGTTCCAGAACCAGGACTGCGGCAATGCCATACGCGATGACGGTCGCCGTTGCCGCGCCTTCAATGCCGAACGATGGTATCAGTGCAAAGTCCATCACCACGTTCACGAGCACCGACACAACGCACATAATTGCGAACTGCCAGGTCAACCCGTACGCGCTCACGAGCGGTGTGAAGGCATTGAAGAATGTCATCGCGCTCGTCGCGAGCATCAGGATGGCCAGTGGTCGCGCAGCGCCACTGAACGCTTCGCCGAACACGAGCGGCAGGACCGGCCGGGCGCTCAGCAGCACGACACTGAAGAGCACCGACGTGCCGAGAAACCAGTACGGGAAAAAGCGTTCCACGATTGCCCTGATCCGAGCATCTTCTCCCCGATGCACCATGGCGGCGAGATGGGGCAGAAGCAGCGTCGAGAAAATGACTGTGATCTGCTGGATGACACCGTTCAACTGGCTGGCGAGCGAGTACAGTCCCAAATCCGACAGCGGCAGGTAGCGTCTAATCACGAAGTAATCAAACCAACTTGTCCCGAGCAGCCCGGACCACGTCGAAAAGATCAGTGGTAACGAGAAGCGCCAGATTCGCCTGAACGCCTCCCTGTCGAATCTAATTGGGAAGAACGCCGATCGACCGAGTATCCACGCGCACCAGCCGCACACGAGTGCGCTGCTTAGCGCGTACGCACCCACGACTCGCAGCGGCGTGCCAACCCAGGCAGCCGGCAGGAGACCAACAAGAGCGAGCGTCGCCGCCTTATCCAGGAAGAGCGCCGTCCCGTACCGCGACATCTCGTGACGAGCCTGAAACACCGCGCCGAGCGACGTCAGCGCGTATGCGGCCGCGAAGTGGCCGTAGACGATCGCGAGCCCCCAGACCGGGATACCAAAGTAGGCCGCGAGCGGCTCGCGAAAAAGGATCATGACAATGGTGCCGGCAGTGGCCCACGGCGCCACGACCCATGTCCGGGCCCAAAACGTTCCGGTAACCGTACCGGCGGCCGCAAACTCCTGTGAGCCGAACCCGACGAACCCCACGTGCGTCCAGTTCGACACGAACAGCGAGAGCACCTGGGACGCCATCATCAGGAGCGCCAGCCCGCCGAAGCGCTCCGCGCCGAGGCGGCGCGTCAAGACCGCGCTGATGACGAAGGCCAGCGCCATGGCGCCGTAGGTCCCCACCGCGACGGCCAGAAAGCCGCCCGCCATCCGCTTGAATCGCGCGATCCCGTCAGACATGGGGTTCAGTGCTGCTCGTCTCGCAGCAAGAGCACTCAGAGAGAATAGGCCAAGTCTTCAAACGGGGTGTCGAGATATCGCTGGTAATTGCTCTCGTCGACAATATGCAGACGCGGGAGGTCAAAGACCATCTTCCCTCCCCGCTTCAAATAGTCGAGTTCATCCCGGATCACCTCCCGCCGAAAGTGCCAGATCAGTACGAAGAGGTAGTCGGGGCTCAGCCGGCGAAGCTTGGCGTGGGAGATGATGGGGATACGTGTACCCGGCGTCGTCAATCCGTCTTTTTCGGGGTTTCGATCACCGATGGCCGCAATGTCATTGTGCGTGACCCCACAGTAGTTCATGACGATGTTTCCCTTGGTGGACGCGCCGTAACCGTACACACGCTTTCCCGCTGCCCGGGCAAGCTCCAGGAAATGCCGAACCTCGTCGCGATGGGCCAGGACGCGGTTGCTGAGGCGCGTGAACGGAGCGTCTGTATCGAGTGAGCGTTCGGCGTCGAGAAGGCCCTGGATCTTGGCCGTTTCAGGCTGGTAGGGCCCGTCATCGCGTCCGGAGAGGATGCAAAAGCTGCCGCCGTTCACGTCGTTGAAGGATACGTCCAGAACCTTCAGGCCCGTCCGCTTCATCATCCAGTCGATTTGCGTCAGGGCGAGATAGGTGACATGTTCGTGACAGATTTGATCGTAGGTGAGCTGGGTCAGAAGCAGCGGCAGGTAGGACAGCTCCAGAGCCCAGACGCCATCCGGCGCCAGCATCGCGCGCACGTCTCGCATGAATGCCATCGGATCATCCAGGTCATAGAACATCGCGATCGAGGTGATAATCCGGCACTGCCGCTCACCGATCATCGAACGGGCGCCCGTTTCGGAGAAGAAGTCGTAGACCACCTGGATATCGGGCTGGAAATGGGCAGCGAACTTCGCGCTTGACGGGTCCATCCCGATCCGAACGAGACCGGAGCCGACCCCATACGCATTCAGCAAGGTACCGTCATTGCAGCCGATGTCGAGTACAACGTCGCCCTTGCGGGGTTTCGCGAAGGCGACGAGCCGCCGCACGTGCTCTTCCAGATGCGACACCATGGTGGGACTGATCGATGAGTAGTAGCCATAGGTTGTGCCGTACATCTCGCTCAGTTCGGCCGAATGCCGAAGCTGAACGAGCCCGCAGGCGTCAGATCGACCCTCTTTGTCGCATCGGACAAGGTCAAGCGGCGACAGCGATGGATCCGGCGATTCCGGTCTGGGGAAGACGCCGCTCAACGGCTGTTCGCCGAGGCTCAGGATGGGCTTGAGATTCAGGTTTCCACAGATGCGGCACGTGGTCGTGATCCTTGGTGGCATGCGATCCTCTGCTAGCGCTGCTTCTCCGCCGTCACCGTCACCGCCGGACCGAGGACGCGGATGTTCCGGAGCCCCGCGTCCTCGAACCAGGCGAAGACCTCCGGATGCGTGTGATAGGACTGGTAGCGGGGCGAGTAGGTGTCGAACGTGTCGAGCACCCGCCACCGCCAGTCGGGATCCATGTTGATCGGGAACACAGCCATCCCGAGGTGGTACAGGCCGGGCACCTTGTAGATATAGTACAGGGGAGCGGCGACGTGGCAGAAAGCGTAGAGCACCCGCTTTGGGAGGCGCGTGGTAAGCCGGCGCCAGATGTTACTCGACGCGATGTACACTCTGTTCGCGAGCATATAGACCGTGATCAGGAGTCTTCCGCCCGGCTTCAGATGCCTCGGCAACTGGTCGAATGCCTTCCGGCAGTCGGGCGTGTGGTGCAATACGCCCAGGCTGTAGATCACGTCGAAGATCTCTCGCTTCAGCGGCAGCTTGAACACGTCCGCCTGCACGATGTGCATGTTGGGATGGCGCCCGGTGTTCGTGTAGGCAGCTTCGACGGCAAGGCTCAGGTCGATGCCGACGACGGTGGCCCCGTGGCGAAGCGCAATCTCCGCAAATCGCCCCGTTCCGCACCCGACGTCCAGCACGAGCGTGGCATTCAATTCCTGCAGGGGGCGCCCGAGCGCCTGGCGTAGGCGATCCTCCGAATCCGTCCGACCGTTCACGCTGTCGAGCTGCGTCGTCCGGTGGACGTTCCACTCGAAACTGAAGTTATCGACGTAGGCGTCGTCTTCGACGAAGCGCGGGATCCCGTTGAGGATCGGATACGACACAGAGCAACCTGAGCACGCGAGTCGGCCGTCGATGATCTCGGTGCCCTCTTGGCCGCGCACTTCGGCCTTCAAGTCACTCCCACACACGGGGCATTGCAACCAGTCGAGGAGTGCCGGCTTCATTCAGGGGTCGCTTTCCGGGCGTGGGACGTGTGCACAGGCGCAGGATCGAGCTTCCCGCGAAAGACTTTCAGAACCTCGAGCAGGACCTTCAGCTTTCCAGCGACCGGACTGATCTTCGTCGGAATCTTGCTACGCTCCGGGTATCGCCTGATGACCGGAACCTCGACGACGCGATGACCGGTCCGTGGTGCTCGAACGTTGAGGTACCAGAGCAACTCGTACCCGCTGAAGACACGCCGAAAGGGCTGCACGTCCGCATGCTGCAGCAATGACCGGCTGTATGCGCGAAACCCATTCGTGGTGTCGTGATAGCGGAAACCCGCGGCCAAGCTCACCAGCGGAGCGTGCACGAGCTTAATGCCGAACAACCGGCTGATCGGTGTGTTGATCGCGCGGCCGCCTGGTGCGAACCGTGATCCCTGAACCAGATCGACCCCGCGATCGAGCTGCTCGATAAAGGCGGGCACGGCGTTGATGTCATCCTTGTTGTTCCCATCAATCGTCACGATCCCTTGGTAGCCTTCGTTCAAGCCGTAGGCGAAGGCGGCCTGCAACTGCCGACTGACTCCTGTGCCGGAGGTCTCTACCAGAAGTGTCCTGATACGTAATTCACTCAACAGTGCAGGGTCGGTTGACCCGTCCGTGCTGCCACCGTCTACGACGACAACGTCGGCGTCGAGCGCTCGGTCCCGAATCTTCAGAAGCTGCTCCTTCAGCCGTGCACCCTCGTTAATGACCGGGATACAGAGGCAGTATTTCGTCGCCCTCGGCCGGAACTCGATCACCTCGAACCCGGGAGCTTGGATACCTGGCGAGTCGGCGCGCACGGCTACGCTGCACCGCCCACAGGCTGCAGATCCCAGCCGTAGACCGACCGGACGAGCGCGAGGGCCCGGTCAAGACTGTCAATACTGGCGCCTGCTTCCGGCGCACGCATCTCAATCGAGACCCATCCGCCGTAACCAATCCGCCGCCACGTCGCCGCGATATGGCGGTGATTGGTGCCTACGCTGCCCACCTCCGCGAGATTCGGTTCGCTGATATGACAGTGCCCAGCCAATGCAAGACCGCGCTTCAACGATCGCTCGTAGTTCTCGCCGTTGGCCGTCATCGTCCCCGTATCGATTTGCAGGCGGAACCCTGGATGGCCGACAGCTTCCACGAGCTCGATCGCCTCATCGGTTGTCAACACAAAATCGCCGCCGTAGAGCGGCGGGTTCGCCTCGAGGCATAGCACCACCCCATGGTCAGTGGCCACCCGCCCCAGGCCGGAAAAAAATGCGGTGGCGATTTCCCTGGCACGGATTGGATCCACACCGGCAACGATCCGGTTCCGCGGTGAACCGAAGACCGCGGCGCGCGCGCCGAGCCGTGCCGACAGCTCGATCATCGCCGTGAGGTGCGCGAACATTGCCTCTCTCTGAGTCGTGTCGCCGAACAACTGAAGATCCGGGCGGCCGAACAGCAGTGCCTGGGTGGAAACAATTTCCACACCGTGATCGTTCCACCACCGCCGGTGCGCGCCGATGCGCTCCGCTGGCGTCTCCAGGGGTCTGCTCCAGACTTTCGTGGGCGCGACTTCCAGCCCGGTGATCCGCCATTTTCGAAAAAGAGGCACGACATGCGCGTCCTCTGCCGCGTACCACGCAATATTAGAGACCGCCAGTTTCACGTACGAACCGAACCCGAACGGACGAAGTCCCGAATCTGCCGGAAGACCTCATCTTTCGAGAAGAGATATGGGTTGCGATAGCCGAGGCGTTCCAGGTATCGGCTCCGTAACCGATACGTGGCGGGGGGCTCGGCTGTTTGATGCTCGAAGTGAACGTCAAAGCACGCCTTCGCGATTTCCTGCGCGGTCGCAGGTTCCACGGCCATGTGGAGACAGTGCACATCCGCAGCCAGTGCTCGCGTGATATCCGACCAGAGCCGCCGCACGTCATAGAACTGAAACTGGCTGGCCGAGTGGGTCAGATCCAGCGGGCGCCCGTGCATCAGGTCGTACAGGAAGTTCTTCTTCAGGCCGTTTCCGAACAGGTTCGGCAGCCGGAGGACCGTCGCGCCGGGAAAGTGGCCCCGGATAAACTCTTCCAGCTCGTACCGATGCCGGCCGTACGGTTGTGCCTTCAGCGGGTCGACCGGGCTCTCCTCGTCCACGTCGGCTGGAGGCCAGTGAACGTCGGCCGTCGAAATGTGAACGAAGCGTTTGGTACGCACGCCCTCTAGCCCGTCGATGAGCCGCTGGATATGCGCCCGATCCGCGATCGGATCCTTGTTGGCGATCCATTTCACGGCTGAGGGCGCGGCGCACACCACGAGGTCGTAGTGTTCGTCGCGCACCGCGGTGATGTTCGCCGAACTGTAGCGGCCGTCGAACTCGGCCTGCTCGAGCAGGTTCCGTCCGATGAAGCCGGTGCCACCGATGAGCGCGCGACGCACGGTCAGACGACGTTCACTCGATCTTTGAACGCTTCCACGACCGAGCTGTTCGACTCGTACGCCACGTGATACAACGGACGCTGCTGGCTCTCGTTCATGATCTTCGAGACGTACTCGGACAACACGGCAAGCATCAGAAACAGCAGGAAGAACATGACCGCGCTGAACATGTTCGTCGATGCCCAGCCCTCAGCCGCGTTGATGCGTACTCCCGCACTTCTCAGCGCGGAAATCGCGAGCACGAAGACGCTGTACATCACGCTGACGAAGCTGGCCGTCACGCCGACCAGCGACACCAGACGGAGTGGCATGGTCGAATTCGAGACAATCGTCCCCACCGCAGCGTTCACGGCCGCAAGTAAGCTTCGCCTGCGCAACGGGACATCCCTGAGGACCGGCTGGTATGACAAATAGGTTCGGTTGAACCCGACGTACGCCGTCAAGTGCTTCATGTAACGTTGCCTGTCCCGGATCTTGGTGATGGAGTTCACGATCCGTCTGCTCAGCGCCACGAAATTCGTCCCATCAGGGTGTACGGCGTATCCGGTGAGTGCTTCGAAAAGGCGGGAGAACACCCTGGCGCCCAACCGCCCTATCGGCGAGTCGTGCCATTTCTTGTCCGTCACACCCACCACTGCGTCGTAGCCGGCCTCGCACCGTGCGATCAGGTCCGGCACGACCGCGGGCGGATCGCTGGCCATATCCATCAACACGACGAAATCGCCGAGGCTATGATCGAGTGCCGCCGCAAACACGATGCCATCTTCGTAACATCGAGACAGCCTGACGACCCGCACGAACGGGAAGTGTTTGAGGACACGTTCCAGGATCTTCACCACCGCGTCGTCTGACCCGTTATCGATCAGCAGTACTTCGTAGTACCCGACGTGTGCCGAAAGAATCGCCGTGACTTCGCGCGCGAACTGTTCGATGAAGCCGGCGTCTGAGCTTTGAACCGCCGATGCGACAGTGACGAGCACGTCCGGCTTCATCAGTTCTCTCCCTGACGTGGCTGATGCACGCCCAGTGCCTCGGCGCTCGGCTCGCGCTGCCGACTGTATCCGGGCAATCCGAGCGTCTTGTCCATTGTGTCGATGACGTCGTAGATATTGTCGATCTTCGCGCCAAGCACCACAGTCAAGTTCCTCAGGCCGTGATCACGTCTCAACAGGATCGGCCGCCCGTCGTCGATCTCATTCTGGGGAAGCACTGTTTTCATTTCCCAGAGCGACTCGACGTAGGTCGCGCGCTCCAGAACAGGGACGAAACGTGCGATATCGCGAATCATATACGGGTAGCGGGACCGTTTCCGAGCGCTCCTGATGTTGTCCTCGGGGTCGCGATACTCCTCCTGGTCGAGCCAGAAATGGTGCGGCGTATACCGAACGTGATGCAGAGAGTGCAGACCACGCGCTGGAAACGGCATCGTCGAAAAAAAGGGGCCGTCGATGACGGTCACGCCGAGCTTCGCAAGCGGCGGCGGCGGAACCAGCAACGGCTGTTCGCAGAGCTCGTGCTTGAGCGGCAGGAGCGGCAGCCCAGACTGCCGCAATATCGTGTTTGTCTGAGAGTAGGTGCAGTTGAACACGTGGCCGGCACTGAGCCGCCCGTCGACCAACTCCAGGTCCAGCGAATCGCCGTCATTGCCTTGCGCGACCCGACGGACGGACGTGCCGCAGAGAACCTCCACGCCGGCGTCCGTGAGGAGCGCCTTCAGCCGGGCTCGGAGCTTCACCGCGTTGAAAGCGCACTCCCTGACGACGAACACCTCCTCGATCAGCGTCGAGTCAAAGAGCGCTCGGCACCGCGGGGGCGCCGAATCTATTCTGGCACCGATGTTGTGACAAAACCGCTCGAATTGCATCGCCGTGACCTTCGACTCGCGGGCAATGGCGTACAGCTTGGTGAAACCTGTTTCGACACAGTCGCCGAACTCCTCGCAGAAGCGCGGAAAATTCACGCGAGACCGCAGCGCCGTCATGAGACTTCGCGGATAGTGGTAGCCGTTATGGACGCGCGCCTGGTTCACGTATGAAGCCCGGGTGAGCAGATCCGGCTCTCGTTCGACAACCGCGACTGAACTGAACGCTCGCCGTAGTGACAACGCGACGTAGCAGCCAAAAAAGCCGCCACCGATAATCACCGCGTCGAAGGAACGCATCAGGCGCCTCTGATGTCCCGGTAGACGCCAATGTAACGGTCAACGACTCTCTCCCAACCATGATGGTCGACAATCCACTGTCGCGCGCGGGCACCGAGATCCCGCGCGTCCTGTGGATTCTCGGCAAGACCACACAGGGCTCCGAAGATCTCCTCTTCGGATCGGACGGACACAACCGGCGGGGACTCGATGCCGAACGCCTCGAGTGAGTCCGGCTGCAGGTAGATGAGGACCGGCCGTCCGACCGACATGGCCTCCAAGGCCGAAATCCCGTAGAAGCCGTAGGTAAACTGATCGGCCACGATGTCGCTCGCGCCGAAGCACTCCCGCAGCCCGCGTTTGTTCTGTTGCGGAATCCACTGGATCTTTCCGTCCAACCCAAGGTCGGCCGCCAGGGCCTGGCTGGCCTCCATGTCGCGCCCCCACGCCACTGCGAGAAGCACCGCGTCCCGTCGTGCGCACTTGACGAAGCGTGCAAAGGCCCGCAACGCGCGATCGTTCCCCTTATGGTTCGACCCGGGAAACTCGGGACACGTCCACTCCTGGCGGGATGGCTGGAACACGACCAGCGAGTCCCGCGGGATCCCGAGGCGCTCGCGCGCCGCCGTACGTTCACCCTCGGCCAGCGGCGCCCAGCGGTCGGAATCGATGGGAATCGCGCACGGCAGAAACCTCGCGCGCTCGAGGCCAAGGGCGCGACATGAGCTTTCCTGCGGGGGCATCGTGTAACAGACGGCCGTGCACCGCCGTTGGGCTCGGCGAAGCACCGCAGCGTAGACACCAATGCGGAGATTGTCACGGCGAAATGGCAGGATATCGAGATCATCGCCGATGGAAAGAACCGTGTCAGGCACGCCGCAACCGGCCGACCAGACCACGTCTTCGCCGAAGGTCTGAACGACGTCAGCCTCGGCGAGCTCGGCGCGAAGCCGCCGTTCGGCCCGTCCGCCAAGCAGCAGGCGCTTGACATCGACATTCACACGCGTGAGTGGCAGCGCCGCCGATTCATGGCTGTCGACGCACTCCCATTCGGGTTTGAACTGCTCGAACCCGCCTTCGTCGATAAAAACCCTCGCATCATGGCCCTTCCTGCGTAGGAAAAGGCCCAGGAGAAAGCTCAGATTGAGCACGTTGCCGTACAGCGAAACTTTCATGGCGTCAGCAAATCACCCGGAACTTCACTAGGTTCCAGATCACCCGCAGAGCGTGATACCAGTGGATTTTCTTCCCCTCGGCACAGGAGCGACCGTAGTACGCGATCAGTACCTCATGCACGAATTGCGCTGAGTTCGGTGGCGATACGGGCAACATCCGCTTCTTCCATCTTCGGGTGGAGCGGCAGGGCCAAAGTCCTGACATCTAACATCGCGGAAACCGGACAGGCCGGCTGCCCTTGAGCTGGGTGTTCGCGGTACGTCTTGAGCCGGTGGATCGCGGTCGCTCCCGGGCGGGTCTCGATGCCCCGGTCAGCCAGACGCTGCATCACGCGGGACCGGTCCACGCACTCGTCCAGGATGCCGACGTAGGACTGCCAGTTTGGCGAGCTGTGCGCGGGTACTCGCGGGGGCAAGAACCATCGAACCGGGGCCAACGCACTGGTCAGGGACCCAGCAAGACGCCGTCGCCTCTCCAGAATGACCGGCAGCTTCCCCATCTGGCCGATTCCCAGGGCCGCCTGCATCTCGGTCATGCGATAATTCAGACCCCGCTCGACGAGTTCCGGTTGGCGCGGTGGGGTAGCGAAGCCATGGGCGCGAAGAGCCCTCAGCCGATCCGCGAGGCACGCATCATTGGTTACAACCGCCCCACCTTCCCCTGTCGTGATCACCTTTCTCGGATGAAAGCTGAAACAGGACGCCGCCCCCCACGCGCCGACGCGCCGACCCCGGTACCGAGACCCGAGGGCGCAGGCTGCGTCCTCAACCAACAAGAGGTCGTGCTCCTTGGCCATGGCAGCGATTTCATCCATCTCAGCGGGCAAACCGAACTGGTGGACGGGCATGATCATGCGGAGACGCAACCCGTTGGCGCCCTTCGACGCGACCATCTGCTTGACTACCTCGCGCAGGGCGCTTACGTCCATATTATAGGTCTCCGGCGATACGTCCACGAAAATGGGCGTCGCTCCGGTCCGGGCAACCACATTGGCCGTGGCGACGAACGTGAAGTCCGGAACCGCCACCGCGTCTCCAGGCCCGATGTCGAAGGCCAGCATCGTCAGGTGCAGCGCCGCGGTGCCGGATGACACCATCACCGCATGGTCCATTCCGGTTTCGTGCGCGAACAACTGCTCGAACTCGCGCACCCGCTCGGCCTGGATGAGTTGCCCCGAGGCGAGGACTTCTTCCACTGCCTTGCGCTCGGTCTCGTCGAACCAGGGTTCCGTGATTTTCAGCCGTTTCAGAGCGGCTATGTTCATGATGTGGCGCTTCGGGTACGGATCTGTTTGGCCGGCGAGCCGGCATACATCGCGCCGGCGGGCAAATTCTCGAGCAGCGTCGAGTTCATGCCGAGCAGCGCCCTCTCTCCCACCAGCGTTTTTCCTCGGATGCAGGCTCCTGCGCCGATGTACGCGCCGCGTCCGACATGAACCGCCGCGGCCAGGTTGGCCCCTCCCGCAATGATCACCCCGTCCTCCAGACAGCAGTCATGCGCGATCAGGACCGATTGCAGAATTTCGACGTGAGCTCCCAACCGCACACGCGCTCCCAAGGATACGAATGACAGCATCCCGCAGCCCGGCCCTAGCGTGGCCGAAGGGGAGACTGCGGCCTGGGGGTGGACGATGACGGCGTATCTCTGCTCTGGAATGCCGAGGCGGGCGAGCACGTCAAGCCTGGTCTTGTACGAAGTTGCCGAGCCGAATCCGCAGAAAAATTTCACGTCTTCTGGAAGCCGCTTCCATTCCGCCAGTGTCCCTAAGATCGGCAACGGTTCCTGCTCCGCAGAGTCCTTGAGAAAGCCAAGCACCTCGTTACCGGCGGCGAGAGCGGCTTCGGAGAAATCAACCGCTGTTCCTCCTCCACCCAGGATGACGATCCGCTGACTTGTGGAAGGCTGGAACACCAACTGGGATAGTCCCATCGCTACCTGGGCTCGGCAGGGTCGGTCATCCGAAACCAGTCAATCGTCGCCCGCAAGCCATTTTCCAGCGACCAGCAGGGTTTGTACTCCAGTGCCCGGGCTGCCTTTTCGATCGAGGGACTGCGGTATCTGACATCCTGGCCCTGGTGTGGGACGAATTCGATCGTGGAGGCGCTGCCGGTCAACGTGATGATCTTCTCGGCCAGGTCGCGCATCGTGATCGGCTCGGCGGGGTCCCCGAGATTGAAACTTGTCCCCCGGACCGACTCGGCCCTGGCCAGGCAGGCATCCACGGCGTCGCAGAAATCCTCGACATAGCAGAAAGCCCGTACCTGCGATCCATCGCCGGTCACCCGCAAGGGCAGTCCCCGCAGGGCCCGGTAGATGAAGAGGCTGATGGCTCCCTCCCCGACCTGGCCGGGACCGTACACGTTGAAAGGCCTGAGGTAACAAATGGGAAGACCATATTCCCAAAAGTAGGCATAACCCAGCTTCTCCGCAGCGAGCTTGGAGACCGCATAGACCCACCGGCGTTCCGCGACGTTGCCCTGGCTGGTCCGGTCCTCCTCCCGAACTTGATAGGCTTCCGGCCCATAGATCTCGCTCGTCGAAAAGCCGACAAACAGGCGAAGGTCCGATCTGTCCTTGAGGCAGGAGAGGATGTTTTGGGTCCCTCCGTAGTTGACCTCCATCGTCAGGACCGGCTGTTTGAAGTACAAGGAGACGCCGGCAATCGCCGCCAGATGCAAGACGTAGGACGGGCTGCCGAGCGCACGCTCGAGGGCCTGTCGATCCATGACATCGCCGGCGATGACCTTTAGCCCCTTCGCCCCGTCAAGCTTGGAATAGCGCAGGGAATCCCGACGACCGTTGTCGAAGATCGTGACACAATTGCCCCTGGATAGGAATCGTTTGACCAGATGAGTGCCGATGAAGCCGCGCCCCCCGGTCAGAAAAACGGTCTGCCCCTGGATGAACCCGTCACGTGGATCAGGCATGGGCACACACCTGCTGGATGACGTACTCCACCTGCGCGTCGCTCAATTCCGGATCGATCGGGAGAGACAGCACCTCCCGGGCCAGCGCCTCAGATTCGGGCAGTGATCCCGGCTGTTGGCCACACGACTTGTAGGCGGGTTGCAGATGCAAGGGAATCGGATAGTGGATTCCGCATTCGATCCCAGTGTCGGCCAGGGCCTTCCGCAGCCGATCCCGTTCCGGATGGCGAATGACGAAGAGATGATACACATGCCGGGCCTGCGGCCGCTCGACCAGACAGCGGATGCCCGCGCGTCCGAACGCCGTGCGATATCGAGCGGCGACTGCCCGTCGCCGCTCCGTCCACCGCTCGAGATGCGGCAGCTTCGCCTGCAGCACGGCTGCCTGAAGTCCGTCGAGCCGGAAATTGAACCCCACGAACTCGTGCTTATACTTGTCCAGCCGTCCATGATTTCGATACTGCCGCACCCATTCCGCCATCCTCCGGTCCCTCGTGACGATTGCGCCGGCGTCACCGTAGGCGCCCAGGTTCTTTCCAGGGAAGAACGAAAACGCCGCCGCATCGCTGAGCGACCCGGGTCGCTGGCCGCGATACTCCGCCGCATGGGCTTGCGCTGCATCCTCCAGCAGCCGAAGACCCTTCTCCTCCGCAAACGCTGCGAACCGTGGCATGTCCACCATCTGTCCGTACAGATGCACCGGGATCACGCCCCATGTCTTCGACGTCACGGCACGAGTCATCGCTTCGAAATCAATGAGACCCGTGTCCGCCTCCACGTCCACGAAGATCGGACGCGCGCCGGCCAGCGACACTGCTTCGGCGGTGGCAATATAGGTCATCGCCGGTACGATGACTTCTGCCTCCTGCGGCATGCAGAGCGCCATCAACGCGATGTATATGGCGCTGGTGCCGCAGGAGCAGCCGACCGCGTATGGTATTCGGAGGCTGTCCGCAAAGAGCCGTTCGAACTTTGTTTCTTCCGAGCCAATGATAAAACGGCTTGTGCGGATGACCTCGGCGATCGCCGAATCGATGTCCTCACGAATCGAACGATACTGGGCCTGCAGGTCTAGAAACGGAACATGCATGTCCCTCTTCGATCCGTCCATCTTCGATCCGTGTCCGTCGCTGCCCATACGCCCCTGCATCGTGTTAGGTCTTCACGAGCGACGGGATCTCGATGCGACGCCCATTCTGCCGCATGGAGGCCGTCGCCGCTGCCAGGATGCGCACGACCCTGAGTCCGTTGTGCCCGTCGGTGAGCGGCACTCCCCCATTCCGTATCACTTCCACGAAGTGACGACACTCGATCATGAGCGGTTCCTTCCAGTCGATGTAGGGGGCGATGATATCTCCCGGCCGGACGCGGTAGGTGTACGAGGAAGGATCCGCATGGTCGAGCCCCGACATGACCGACTCGATTTCAAACCCCCGATCATAGATCTTCAAGCGGGCTTCCGGATCGACATCGTCGTAAATCACCATCCTTCGGGACCCGATGACGGTCATGGTCCGGTCTTTCGAAGGATCCAGCCAGCTCACATGCACGCTTGCAATTCGGCCGGAGGGGAACTCCAGGTACATGAAGGCCACATCCTCGACGCCCTTGCGGATGTGAGCCAAGCCCTGAGCCGAGACATACTGCGGGTACTCCTCAAACAGATAGAGGATGATCGAGACATCGTGCGGCGCAAGATTCCAAAGAGCATTCACGTCTTGCCTGAGAACACCAAGGTTCACGCGACGAGAGTAGAGATAGACGATGTCTCCGAAGCTTGGATCACGGATGATGTCGTGCAGTTTCCGGACCGCCGGGTTGTATTCAAACGTATGGCCGACCATGAGAATTCGCTTCTGTGTTTCCGCGAATCGGACCAGCTTCTCGCCAGCCTCTACCTCGTGGGCCAGGGGCTTCTCGACAAGAACATGTTTGCCCGCACTTAAGGCCCGCATCGCGAGTTCGGCGTGAGTCGCCGCGGGCGTCGCGATGACGATGGCGTCTACTTCAGGATCGTTGAGGAGGTCATCGAACCGGGTGCTGACTTTGACTTGATGAAAGCGTTTGGAGATTTTTGCGAGAAGCTCTGGTCGAAGATCGCATACGTAGCGGACTTCGCATCCAGGCGTCTCGGCGAAGCTACGAATCAGATTCGGGCCCCAATAGCCCGCGCCCAGGATCCCAAGGGTGATGTCACGCAATCCCCTGTCTCCTCGCTGTCAGAGCTCTCGCATCGCTGTCGGACCCATCGGTGACTGTGGTCAGCCCATTGCTCCAGGGCAGGCGACCGGATCGAAGCCGGGTAAACAGACTGATCACGGGTGGATCAGCGGCGAGCCGCTTTCGTTCACTGGGGGTGTATCCTTCGAACCAGTAAGGCCGGAACTGCATGGGGTGCGGAAACTCCCCGACCAGCACGAACCCTGCCGGCGGCTCAGCCTTCCATCCATCGGGCAAGGGATAAAGATGCCGGGCATTCTCGAGGAACACGTTGCAAGCTTCTTGCGACCCCTCCCGGGTATTTTTCGGCTGCTGACCGAGCCCGCAGATTTTGATTCCGGGGCCCAACGTTGTTGCCAATTCCCTCCCCAGGTCTTTCGGAAAACGGACTTCCAGCGCGGTGATCGCATTCGGCACGAACGATATGACCGAAAGTGCCATCAGCGTCGCCACGATCCCGTATCGGACACTGGGACGCCTGAACTGCGTGACAGCTAGCATGGCCGCCAGGACCATAACCGGAATGAACATGTGCACCAGGCGCCCGTAGAACAGGGCCCGGTGGAACACCTGGACGGCTGTGGCATAGATCAGGTAAGCAAGCACGGCCGCAGCGACAATCATCACCTGTCGTCGGTCGAATCCCCCCCGCACAGCCATCGCAATGAAGCCCAGAAATAGTAATCCAAGGGCGACTCCAGCGAGCCCTTCGATTTCAACCAGATACATCGGAAGAAACAGGAAACCTTCTTCATGGGCTCCTTGAACCCCTTCCGAACTTTCAGGCGTAAATGATATTATCGAGAACCGCTGCGATGCGCCGATGAAGGAGAAGCCTCCCAGGCGGGCCGTTCCCTCCCAGATGATCCCGACCGAGGCAACGGCCATAACAAACGCCGCGACGGAACGCCACTCGGTAGGCCGATTCGCCAAGAGGAGCGCCAAGGGGATCAGAATGAATAGATAGTAGCCAGGATACGTCGTCGCGGCAAATCCGCTCAACAACCCTGCAACGCCGGCCCGCAGGAGTGGCCTGCCGGTATTCGCCTGACCAGCCAAGAGGATTCCCAGCGACATGAGAAACACAAGCAACGAGGTATCGTAGGGGAACAGGTGGCGCACATACATGTTGGTGTTTGCGAGCAGCCCGTGCACCGATGCGCCCACCAAGGCCAGAACCCTATCTCCCGATAGAGACCATATGATGTAATAGATGGTGCCCGTGAGGCCAAGACTGACAGCCACATTGGCCACCACAGGAATGCGGTAAAATGTGGCGTCGGTCGGTTGAACGTCAAACACCAGATTCGCGACTCCCTGCAATGCGGCCGGTGCGAGCGAGAAAAGGATGTAAGACGGCCGGCTTGCCACTCCGCCTTCCGCGCCGAAGACCCAGTACAGCGCCTGTGCCACCTCGCCCTTGCGCAATTCGTCCAGGAGATGGAGGGCATGCAGATATCGGAACTCATCCGGCCAGTAGAGTTGGCCGGACTGAATCAGCAGAAGACGGTACGCTCCAAGAAATAGAAGCAGACCTGCAAGAAGTATCTTGTGCCTTTGTTCCGGCTTGAATAATGATTTGGCTCGACTCCACTCCAAAGGTTTCACTTAGCTCTTGGTAGCTTCAGATCCGCACAAGCCCATTGTCTGACTCTTGATATCGCAGTCCACACTCCGCGCAAGCTAAATTCTGTTCAAGCCGTGACGCACATTGACAGACCCAACCACTAAATCGTGCAGGATTACCACCGACTAGAGAATACGGAGGCACGTTCCGAAGGACGACGGATCCCAACGCAACAAAGGCATAGCTCCCAATTGTGACTCCGCACAGGATTGTCGCATTCGCGCCTATCGTGGCCCCATCCTCCACTACCGTAGGCAGAAAATGGGACTTGGGTGTCCGTCGCCCAGCCCGGGGTCTAAGAACATTGGTAAACACTGCGTTCGGACCAACGAAAACCTTATTCCCTAACCTTACCCCGTCCCACAAGGCGACTCCGTTCTTGATGGTGCAGTCATTCCCGATGACTGCACCCTCTTCCACAAAGACACCCTCGCCTAGATTACATCGGGCACCCACCCGGGCTTTGCGCATGACATGAGTAAAAGCCCACACTCGCGTACCCTCTCCGATATCGCAATCTTCTACAAGGGCACACTTATGTATCTGCACGCTGGGATCGATAGCCATTATACTGACCTCCTTGAAGAGCAGACGGGGACTGTGACAAACTGGGGCGACTCAACGAGGAGGGGCCAACGCCTGATCTCAACAACCTGTCATGAGGCGCTCGTGGTTTTCCACCATCGCTGACCTCACACAGGCACCACATCAGCAGCATCGATATCGACCGAGGCCCCTTGCCTGAGGAGGCTGATGCCAACAAGCAGCCGCGCCCGTGGGCCTTTTCGGATCAGAAGCCCGCGGAGACCAGCCAGCGGACCACGAATGACTTCAACCGGCTTCCCCGGTTCCAGGGTCGGGTGGGGGTCCACCGGCAGGATGCTGGTCACCAGACGGCGGACTGCCTCGACCTCTTCAACAGGGACCGGCATCGGTCGGCCCGCGACCCCAAGGACTTCCACTACTCCCGCAGCCATCTTCACCTGCCGGTGGTGACCAGCGCAGCATCTGATGAAGCAATAGCCGGGGAAAAGAGGGAATTGGACATGGACGCGCCGGTCCTTCCATTGGCGAATCCGGTCAACCAAGGGGAGAAAAACCTCGAAGCCGCGTCGCTCCAAATATCGCGAGGTCACCTTCTCATGCCGGGATCGGGTGCGTAGGGCATACCAGTGTTGCAGGGGGCCTTCAGCTCCGAGGCCTTCCTTCACAGAGGTATCGGATGGGTCAGCACGACCTGAATGGTCTGTGTAACCAGTTGGGATCGCCACGCCTCGAACTTTACCTCTGGACACAGCTTCGCCCTCTCACTTACAGCCCAAGCCTCGACAGCACGTACCAGTTGGGAGGGTTAAACGGGCTTGAACCGTTTCATGATGCGCCGGGTGCCTTCCCTATTGGTTGTAGGGGCGCCGCTTGCTGCGCCCCCCTGAAGGGCAGGGCAAGCCCTTCGACAGGCTCAGGACAGGCCCTGCCCCTACACACGTTGACCTGGGAGGTCATTCCGAACTGGTGTCCTGAGTCAGACATTCGGACCATAATTTTTCCCCTCCCCCTTAGATGGGGGAGGGC
>JACQQF010000015.1 GCA_016207095.1 Candidatus Methylomirabilota bacterium
CTCGACGTCTTCTTCTGCCACCAGCGAGTGGCGCAGGTCAACCTGCGAAACCAGGAGGAGCTCCATTAAAGCGTTACCCATGTCTCCGAACACCTGTTACCCTTGACTCTGGTCTATACAGACGGGAGGGGGCGTGGGGGAGGGTGAGTGAGTATCAGACATCTGCCCTCTTCACCCCCACCCAAGCCCTCCCCCATCTAAGGGGGAGGGGGATAATTATTGTCCGAATTTGTGACTCAGGACACTAGCCTTGCGCGCATCCTCCAGACTCAGGGAGGCCCACACGATCTCAGTCTAACCGACCTCGAGCTCGATCCCGATCCCCCAGGTACTCCTTAAGGGCGTCCCGCCAGTAACTCAGGTCATCGAGGCCGAGTGATCGCAGGTTCGCGTTCTCGAGGACGGAATAGGCCGGTCGAGTGGCGCGAGCGCCGTAGGCGGCGCTGGTCGTTTGGGACAGGCGCGGTCGGATGCCTGACAGCTCAAAGATCGCCGCAGCAAACTGGTACCAGGAGCACTCCCCGCTGTTGGTGATGTGGTAGAGGCCGTAGGCATCGGTCTCGACCACCTGCCGGACCTTGTGGGCCAGCTCCTTTGCGCTCGTCGGGGTGAGGACTTGATCGCCAACGACCCGGATCTCCCGTCCCTCCCTCGCGAGCCGGAGCATCGTCTCGGCGAAGTTGCCCCCCTTTTCGCTGCTACCCGCCAGGCCGTAGAGCCCGCAGGTCCTGATCACGAAGTGCCGCTCGAGGGTCGCCCGAACGAAATACTCGCCCGCCAGCTTCGACGTAGCGTACACGCTCAAGGGGCCTGGCGGATCGGTCTCCCGGTAGGGGCGGGGCTGCCGGCCGTCAAAGACGTAATCAGTGCTGAAGTGGACCAGGACCGCCCCGATCTCCCCGGCCGCGATTGCGAGGTCCCTGACCGCGATCGCATTGACGGCGAAGGCGCGCTCAGGGTACTCCTCGCACTCATCAACGCGATGATAGGCAGCGGTGTTAAGGATCAGGCCAGGACGGTATTTGCGCAGGGCGTTCCTCACTTGGGCCGGGTCTGTGAACTCCATGTCAGCACGAACCAGCGGCACGAGGTCGTGATCCTTGAAAGCGTGCCGCAGCTCGCTCCCCAACTGCCCGTTGGCCCCGATTAACAGGGTGGTCATGCAGGTGCCTCTACCCTCGGATCAATCGTTTCAGCTACACTGCTCTTGGTGCCCCCGCCCGCCATCCGGATAACAGAATCACCTCCAAGGGCACTCTAGTCCCTAACTGTATAGCTGTCAAGCAGCAGGGAGTTCTCCGATCCGCAGGCGGGTCCTGTCTCCCACAAGCCGAGAAGGTGTCATCCATGGCTGTTTACAAGACATCCTTCCTCGCGTTTTGCCTGGACAACAGCAGACGGGAGTGGTATAAAATTTGCACTCACACTTCACTTGGTGTCCATCATGTGCCCCGGATACCTCGAATCTTGCACGCGACGGCCTGAATCCTCCAAAGACACCCAGGAAGGCGCCCGGGGCCTGCAGAACGCGGCCTTCGCGTCGGTTCTACCAGCCCTCAGATCAGCCGAGTTAAGGGATTTCTAATTTTTCGAGTGATGATGGGAAGGGTGGCGATCTGGAAGCGTAGGCCCCGACACAACCACTGGACAGTCGGCGTCCTCCTTGCCACCGGGCTGTTTGGCCAACCAGCGCTATGCTGGCCGCAGGCGGGGTTGGCGCAGGTCACCAATGGCTATCTACTCCCCTACCCTGGCGGCCGCCTCGGCGATGAGAGCTGCGCGATGGTCCTGGCCCACGTCTCTTCGGCCTCTCATGAGGCCAAGCCGGATTCGCAGGCGGCTCCGCCGCCCGCCGAGGCACTACAGGTGTCTTTATCCGGGTGGTTCACCGTGATCTGGAATGACACCACTCATTATTTTCTTACAGATGACCAGGGCCGATGGACTGAACTACTACTGGACGAGAAGATGACTAAACCGTTCGGTGGACCGCTAACCTTAAACCGTAAGCGGGTAAAGATCTTGGGAGTGTCTGTCGCCGCGCCTCCCGGGGCAGTCCGAGTCTTGTCGATCGCGTTTGAATAAAGGCAAGGAAACCATGCAGGCACGAGGTCGAATCGCAACCAGTTGGATGGCCTTCATCGTCACGTCCTTGATCCTGACGTGGGCGGTGGCCCCTCAGCCAGCCATGGCGGAACAGGTATGGTTGTCTGGGTGGTTTCACGTGATATGGGCGGACCCATATCCGGGCTCACACGTAGATGCCGTGCAGACATTTGCCATCATCGACGACGACGGTCAATGGACCTCGATAGCGTTGGACGAGGCGCTTATCAGCCCGTTCGCTGGTGCACGGGCTCTCAACCGTAGACGAGTGAAAATAGTCGGGGAGCGAATGAGCGCGCCCCATGGATGGGATTCAAGCTCCGCCTATCAGGCCATTCAGGCGCACTCCATCGAGTTTGAGGGGCCTGGGGCGGCTGGAGCCGCCGCGGCTGAAGCAAGTCCCTTGGCAGTGGCGGGCTCGCAGCTATGGGTGACTATACTATGCCGCTTCGCGGATTCGACCGAAGTCACCCCTCACGATGCAAGCTGGTTTACCACGCTGATGGGCAGCGCGCGTCCTGGCATGGATCACTACTGGAAAGAATTGTCGTACGAAAACATCAATCTGACGGGCAGTGTGGTGGTGGGATGGTACAATTTGCCCCAGCCGAAATCTTATTATGTGGACAGTAATGAAACCAAACTAGACTCGTTACTGAACGATTGCACCGCCGCCGCGGATGCCGATGTGTTCTTCCCCAATTACTCCGGCATCAACCTGATGTTCAATCAAGACCTCGATTGCTGCGCCTGGGGCGGCAGCTCGACTTTAATCAGGGATGGGCAGACCAAGTTCTATAGCGTCACGTGGATGCCGGTATGGGGCTACCAAACCCAGAGTGTTCTGGGACATGAGATGGGGCACGGCTTTGGGCTGCCGCATTCCTCGGGCGACTATGGACAAACCTATGACAACGCGTGGGACGTAATGAGCGATGACCGGATCAATTGCTCTTTGTCCTCAGACCCGGTGTATGGATGCCTGGGACAGCACACGATCGCTTATCACAAGGACTATTTGGGATGGATCCCTGCCGGACAAAAATACGTGGCCACGCCGGGTAGTTCAGCGACCATCACCTTAGAGCAATTGGCCCTGCCTCAAACGAATAACTACAAGATGGCGCAGATCCCCATCGGGGCCTCGACTACCCATTTCTACACCGTGGAAGTGAGACGCAGAGTGGGCTACGATGTCAAGCTGCCGGGCGACGCAGTGATCATCCACGAGGTGGATACCACCCGGTCGAGGCCCGCCCATGTGCTGGATGTAGACAACAACGGCGACACAGGAGATGCCGGCGCGATGTGGATTCCCGGCGAGACGTTCGTTGACTCGGCGAACGGAATCACAGTTTCTGTAAATGCAGCAACCGCAACCGGCTTCGAAGTCACCATTTCCTATTCTCCTCCTGGAACCTGCGACCCCGCCCAGGTCGGGACCAACCAGCTCGTCGGGTGTCTGTACGACAACACCACCCTTGCGGGCTCGCCCCAGACCACCGCGCCGGCGGGGCCGACGCTGGCGAGTCCCGTGCCCTCCTCGGCCACCGCGCTCGCCATTGACTGGGGTGGGGGGGGACCGTTCGGTACCGCCTCGGATACCTACTCGATTCGCTGGAAGGGGACCTTCACCTTCGCGGCGGGGACCTACCTCTTCACGGTGGGGGCCGATGATGGGGTCCGTCTCAAGATCGACGGCACCACCTGGATCGATGACTGGAGCGATCATGGGTACCGGGAGACCTCGCAGA
>JACQQF010000077.1 GCA_016207095.1 Candidatus Methylomirabilota bacterium
ACTACGAGGTGCTGGGCGTGGGGAAAGGCGCCTCGGAAAAGGAGATCAAGCGGACCTACAGGCGGCTGGCCAGGAAGCACCACCCCGATGTCAACCCCAACAGCAAATCAGCAGAGGCGAAGTTCAAAGAGATCACCGAGGCCTACGAGGTCCTAAGCGACCCGACCAAGCGGCAACAATATGACCAGTTCGGCCACCAGCCGTTCGGCGCCGCGTACGAAGGGGCTCAGCGCCCAGGAGCCGGGCCCGGCGGCTTCGACTTCAGCCAGTTCGACCTTGGTGGCGCCCGCGGGGTTGAAGATCTTTTCTCCGACCTGTTCGGGCGACGCGGGCACGCCGCCCAGACCGGACCGTCGAAGGGCGAGGATCTCCATTACTCGATTGATCTGAACTTCGAAGATGCCGTTCGAGGCCTCTCGACCGAGATCGGCCTGGAGCGGCACGTCACCTGTCCCACCTGCCAGGGCACAGGCATCGCGGTCGGTGGCCAGTTGCACGCCTGTCCTGCCTGCGGAGGAAGCGGTCGGACTCGGGCAGGTCGCGGACGCCTCTTTGGTGGGCATCAGGCATGCCCCCGATGTCGGGGGACCGGGAAACTTCCCTCGACCCCGTGCGGTTCCTGTAAGGGAGACGGGACGGCCTTGAAGACCGAACGCATCTCCGTGAAGATCCCGCCGGGCGTGGAGAACGGCTCGAACATCAGGGTCCAGGGGAAAGGGCAGTCGGGGCGGGGGGGTGGCCCACCCGGCGACCTCTACATCGTGACCCGGGTCCGGCCTCACCCCTACTTCGAACGGAAGGGTGACAACCTGTACTGCGAGGTACCGATCAGCGTCACCGAGGCAGCGCTCGGGGCGAAGATTGACGTCCCCACCGTGGATGGCAAGGCGTCGATGCGGATCCCCCCAGAGACCAGTAGCGGCAAAATCTTTCGCCTCCGCGGCATGGGAGTGCCGCATCTCAAAGGATCGGGGCGGGGCGATCAGTTCGTGACGGTGAAGATTATCCTCCCGCGTGATCTTGACGCGCGATCGCAGGAGTTGTTTCGTGAGTTGGGGCGCGTGCACCCGGAGGATCCGAGGAGCGGGATATGGAAGAGCTAGTGGCGGTCCAATTAACTTCGCCTAGCGGTGTTGCTGGCCTCCGGCGCACTCCCTGCGACGTACCCGGGATGTACGTCTCGGTCGGCCCCGGAGGCCGCGCCTTGCTATGCTCGTTTCTTGGCCCGCCACAGTGCATACAAACTGTAGGTTGAATTAGTTGAAGGTGCACTTGTCGTCTCGGTAAGGACAGCGGAGACGGAAGGGGGAGGACGGTGAGTCAGCGGCGGCGGTATTCGATCAGTCTCGTGGCCGAGATGTTTGATATCCACCCCCAGACCCTTCGGACCTATGAACGGGAGGGCCTGCTCCGGCCGGCCCGCACCGGCGGCAACACGCGAGTCTTCTCTCAGACGGATGTGGAGCGAATCGAGCTGATCCTCCGGCTCACCAAGGAGCTGGGCGTTAACCTGGCCGGTGTGGAGGTGATCCTGAATATGCGGGACCGGATAGACGCGATGCAGCGCCAGGTCAACGGCCTGCTCAAGGCGATGGCAGAACGGTTCGACGCGGAGATGAAGGAATGGGGGGACCGGGAGGAGGAGGGGCTCGTTCCTGTCGGCAGACGCGGGCTGCTCCGCCGAAGCCGCTCATGAGGGCCGGCGATCCATCGGCCTGACGGGGGGCCGACCCCGCTTGACAGGAAGGGAGAGTTCGACTACGCTCGAGGTGTGATACGGCGGTGGGTGGAACACCGTCTGCCGGAACGATCGAGGAGGGACCATCAATGAACAATATGCTGAAAACCACAGCCCTATTGGGCCTGCTGACCGGCCTGCTGATTATAATCGGAGGGTACTTCGGCGGGACCCAGGGGATGTGGGTCGCGTTTATCTTTGCGTTCCTGATGAACTTCGGGTCCTACTGGTTCTCGGATAAGATCGTCCTGGCGATGTACCGCGCCAAGCCGGTCACCGAGGCAGAGGCCCCTGACCTGCACAGAATCGTCAGGGGGTTGGCCCAGCGGGCCCACATGCCGATGCCTCGCATCTATATCATCCCAACCGACGCCCCCAACGCCTTTGCAACCGGGCGGAATCCGGAGCACGCGGCCGTCGCCGCCACCGAGGGCATCCTGCGAATCTGCAACGAGGAAGAGCTGGAAGGGGTGCTGTCCCACGAGTTGGCACATGTGCGGAATCGGGACACGCTCATCAGCACCGTTGCCGCGACACTCGCCGGCGTGATCGTGATGCTGGCACGAATGGCGATGTGGATGCCGTTTTTCGGCGGGGGCAGCCGCGACGAGGACGATCGAGGAGGCGGGGCGCTTGGATTTCTGTTCCTGGCGATCCTGGCGCCTATCGCGGCGACGCTGATCCAGTTGGCGATCTCTCGCTCTCGCGAATTTCAAGCCGATGAAACCGGCGCTCAACTGACCCACAAGCCGAACGCATTAGCCTCGGCCTTGCAAAAGCTCGAGGTGGGTGCCCACCGTCTGCCGATGGATGCCAACCCCGCTACCTCGCACCTGTTTATTGTGAACCCCCTCAGCGGACAGTCGCTGTTTAAGCTCTTCTCTACCCACCCGCCCATCGAGGAGCGAATCGCCCGGCTCCGCGCCATGCGGGCCTGAAGAGGCCAGGCTACGGCATAGCACTGTGAAACCTTCGATTCCAAGCGGGCCGCTGGCCCGCTTTTTTTCTCTCTTGATAGTGATCTCCCTCGCCGCCTGCGCGTCAGGCCCGAAGGGCGAGGCGGTGCTTCGGCCTGGGCCGCAACGTCTACCCACCATGCGGGCTCAGGGGGACCTCGTCATTGCCACACTTCAGGGCGCAGCCGTGACCGTTCAGCCGCTGACGCGGGAGGGGCTTGACACCTATTACTCGCGGCGGCCATCCCTTGTGAATCCATTCAAGACGCTCCCGAAAGGCGCCAACCGCCCCCTCGCCTTCATTGTGCGGATCCAGAACATTGGCCGAGACCGTGTCAACTTCGATCCTAGCCAGGCGCTGTTGGTGGACCAGCAGAATCGGCGCGCGGCTGCGTTCTCATACGATGAACTGTACAGCCTCTTTTCCGAAATCGACCAGCCGGACCGGGCGTTGCAAGCGCTCCAAGAGACCGTTTTGACCAACTTCCTGGTCATCCCCCCGAAGATCGACCGGGCGGGCCTTCTCCTCTTCCCGCGCCCCGAGCCCGAGGCAAAGGTGGTAATACTCGACATGGGTTCCTTCTATGTCGGGTCCGTCGAACAACTGCTGCTGTTCGAGTTCGAGATCACGCGGGTTCCGTAATAGGGAGCAAGAGGGCGGCGCGCATCTCTTCAATCCTTCCATCCCCGCAGCCTTCCGTCACTGCACAGAACAAGTGAGCCGAGGCCCTGAGCCCTTCGGCTTCGCTCAGGGTAGACTCCGCGAAGGGGACGAAGTAACCCCCAACCTGTCTATCCCCTCCAACCAGTTGCCCCTTGTTGTCCAGCCTCTTAAACAATCCAATTGACACGTCAGAGCGGTAGGCGTAGCTTCTCGGTAGTCAAACCGGCTACCAATCGAATGGGTCTCCACGGCGTAATGATTCCCGGAGTAGTTGCTTGTTCAGATTCAATCTGTCGATCAAGAGGTGGCATGAGCAATGAGGCTCCACGAGCTAGCGTACGCTTGTTCACTTTACGACGCTTTTACCGATTTCGATAAGTCTATCAATGAGTTCCGCGACACGGTGAGTCCAGCTTTGGATCTCGGCAACGCGGCGCACAGGAAAGCTTTGCTTAAGTGGCTCAACTCGTGGGGTTGCATGAGTTTGGCGAAGCACTCCCACTCGATGGCGTCAAACGCGCTGCTAAAATGGGGACGGCGTTGTCTCGATCGACTACCCCACGACGACCTCGGGCTGGCCGAACTTCCTGATGCTGTGCTCGTTGAAGCCTCGGAGGCTTACGGCGACCTGGAGCGCAGACGTGCAAGCATGCGGCTAACCAAGTCCGGCCCGATTGCCGTGACTTTCGGCCCAACGGCGGCTGCAAAGGTCCTACATGCCCTTCGGCCGAAAGCTTTCCCGCCATGGGATGATCCTATTCGTGAGAAACTCGGCTACGACAGGTCACCTGAATCTTACCGCAAGTTTCTTGGTTCAGTCCAAGAGCATGTCCGACGCCTTGAGGAGGAGGCTGCCTACCTTGGAATTAGTGCCACTGACCTCCCTAAGCTCATGAAGCGGCCTGGATCGAGCATTCCCAAGTTAGTAGACGAGTTCTACTGGGTCACAATCACTAAGGAGTGCGCGCCACCGACGGAGGACGAGCTAGAGCGTTGGGCGAGCTGGGCGCGCGGACCAAAGAGGAAGTAGAAACCTTATACCTATAGGCTGGGTGCATTTGGCATCGACAATATCTGAAGGCGAGCCAATGTTATGGCAACCTCACAAGACACAAGAGCTGTAATCCAAACCATTCTGGAGAAGCTCGTCGCCGAGTATGCTCCTCAGCAGGTTATTTTGTTTGGATCGTATGCGTATGGCATCCCTGGGCCAGACAGCGACATCGACCTGCTCATCATCAAAGAGACATCGAAACGCTTTATCGATCGCTGGGTAACGGTCCACCGCATTCTCACCGGCACTCATCGTTCACTCCCGCTTGAGACTCTTGTACTAACGCCCCAAGAGATTGCAAGGCGTTTAGCTGTTGGCGACCAGTTTATCGAAGAGATTTTAGACAAAGGAGAGGTTCTGTATGTCGCCCCAGGAGTCTCTCTATTCCGCTGACTGGTTGCGTATCGCCGAAAAAGACCTGAGACGGGCGAGGCGCTCGCTTGGTGATAATGATCCCGAGATGGCTGGATTCTGCCTACAGCAAGCGATCGAGAAGTTCCTCAAGGCCTTTCTGCTTTCCAAGGGTTGGCAACTCCGGCGGATCCACAGCCTGGAGGCCCTTCTGGACGACGCGATAACGTACGACCCCACCCTAGGAGACTTCCGTGATCTGTGTCAAAAGATTTCTGCGTTCTATATTTTAGAACGCTATCCACTCGTTGCGGAAACTGGGGTTGCAGAAGAGGACATTCGTATCCCTCTGGAACAGGCCGAGACGCTTATTAAGAGGCTTCGAGCAAAGATTCTCCCCGCATAGCCGAAATGGTGCCGTGCTGGGGCGTGGGTTAGCGCCTTGGCCCTTCAAGTAGGTCGCAGAATTTGGCGCGGATGGTCTGTGCGGAGGTCGCAGCCACGCGGATCGTCTTGAAGCGAGCATGATTACCGGCGGCGATTCGATGGCGGGAAACCGGCAGGTCGAGAGCCTTGGCCAGCAGGCGCAGGGCTTCGAGTACCTGTCCCTCGTTGATCGGGTGGCGGTCGTAGAAGTCGACGACGGGCGGGGGCTGGGCACGCGCCCGATTGTACCAGCACGGATGACGAAAGCGCTCACGCGCTTTCGTCATTTCATCGTCGGCATGCCGAAGTTCGGTGCCGGTTTCACGCCTTCGCGCCAGCGCGCGGTCACGGTCTTGATGCGGGAGTAAAAGCGCACGCCCTCGGGCCCGTGCTGGTTCATGTCTCCGAAAATAGAATTCTTCCAGCCGCCGAAGCTGTGGAATGACAGCGGCACCGGTATCGGCACGTTGATGCCGACCATGCCGCAGCTCACCTTCTGCGCGAAGTTGCGCGCCACATCGCCGTTCCGGGTAAAGATCGCCACGCCATTGCCGTATTCGTGGTCGCTCGGCAGCGCCAGCGCTTCGTCAAACGTCCCGGCGCGCACCACCGACAGCACCGGGCCGAATATCTCCTCCTTGTAGATCCGCATCGCCGGTTTCACCTTGTCGAACAGCGAGCCGCCGAGGAAAAAACCCTTGGGATGCTCCTGCAGCGAGAAGTCGCGGCCGTCGACGACCAGATTCGCGCCCTCCTTCACCCCGAGATCGACGTAGCCCTTCACCTTCTCGCGGTGCTCGCGGGTAACCAGCGGCCCCATCTCCGATGCCGCGTCGATCGACGATCCCACCTTCAGCTTCCTGATGCGCGGCGTCATCGCCTCGATCAGCTCGTTGGCCGTGCGGTCCGTCACCGGCACCGCCACCGAGATTGCCATGCAGCGCTCGCCCGCCGAGCCGTAGGCCCCGCTCATCAGCGCATCGGCCGCCACGTCGATGTCGGCGTCGGGCATGACCACCATATGGTTTTTTGCCCCGCCCAGCGCCTGCACCCGCTTGCCGTTCACCGAGGCGGTCGAGAATACGTAGCGCGCGATCGGCGTCGAGCCGACGAAACTCACGGCACGAACGCGCGGATCGGTGAGCAGGGTATCGACTGCCTCCTTGTCGCCGTTCAGCACGTTGAGCACTCCAGGGTGCGCGCCCGCTTCCAGCATCAGCTCGCCGAGCCGTTGCGGGCACGACGGGTCCTTCTCCGAGGGTTTGAGGATGAAGGTGTTGCCGCAGGCGATCGCCACCGGGAACATCCACATTGGGACCATCGCCGGAAAATTGAACGGGGTAATGCCCGCGCACACTCCGAGGGGCTGGCGCATCGAGTAGACGTCGATTCCCGCCGAGACGCTGTCGGAGTACTCGCCTTTGAGCAGGTGCGGGATACCGCAGGCAAACTCGACCACCTCCAGCCCGCGCTGGACCGAGCCCTTGGCGTCGGAGAGCACCTTGCCGTGCTCGGAGGAAATGAGAAGGGCCAGCTCCTCCATATGCTTCTCGACGAGTTCCTTGAAGCGGAACATTACCCTCGCCCGTGTCAGGGGCGAGGTGGCGGCCCACTCGGGAAACGCGGCCTCGGCGTTTGCGATCGCCCGTTCCGTCTCGGCCTTCGAGGCGAGCGGCACCCGCCCCGAGA